>CAXRJA010000001.1:0-22310 GCA_964230965.1 Acholeplasmataceae bacterium
TTTTTCAATATAGCCTTTACCATTTTTAAAAGAAATTGCTTCTTTTCCAAATAATATCGATCCATTGACTTGATGAGACATGGAAACGATGCCATGATATGTTTCCATAAACTTTAAATAACCAAAAGGTCCCATGATAGAAGGAAACAAGAGACTTGATTGAATCGGTGTGAGTTCTGAATTTTCTAAATGGACGTGTAAATCCACGTGATTCAATATTAATGAAAGATACACAGATTCTGAAGAAAAGATATTTTGACCAATTTGAATATTAAATGTTTTTGGATGAAATGAAAAAGCATCGATATCAAACCGTTCGTAATAAGTTTTTAGGGTTTCTTTTGTGGATGTTCTATCTGAAATAAATACTTGGATGAATGCATGAGGATCTTCTTTATTTAAGCTAATCCCTGGAATAAATGCAAATGTATGAGATAAACTCGGAGATACATACTTAAAATACCACCCTTCAAAGTAGTTTTTTTTATTTAAATGTCCTTGAAAAATTTCTGGATGAAACACTTTATAGAACATAAAATCTCCTAAAAAAAAGACTAAGCGAGCTTAGTCTTTAGTATATCATATTAAGGTTGAAAGACGCCTGATAGAACTAACCAAGTCAAGATTGTTTTAGCTACCAATGATAACACGATGTATCCACGCTCTCCATAAAGGTAATCTTTAAATTTACCGATACCCTTATATTGAAGCCACATGTTTACAGGGAACGTATTGAATGCTATAAAATATGTTGCTAAAATAATCCAAACAAAACCTGGTACTTGATCTAAATTAGGATTTACTCCAATATAGAATGCAATTGCCACCCAAGGTGCAAGTCCTAAAATCGAACCAAATATGAACGGTAACCAATTGGTTTTGTTTTTTGTTTTATCTTTACCTGCATTTAATAATTCCATATCTAATCCAAATAAATTCATACCAGCATTTGCAAGCGCGATTAACGCAAAAACAGCGACATCTCTTACACCGAATAATGCAGAGATTAAGACAATCATTATCGATGAGCTTAATGCATATTCATACCAGCGATATTTATTTATACCCTGTTTTAAACCTGCTCTATATTTATCTCTATTAGGAAAAGCAATTAAAAAATGAAAGATTGCAGACAAAAGTAAAAAACTTGCGGTTAACTCTAGAAAAGGCAAATTAAACAAAACATCTGTTGTTGTTAAAACTAAATCGCCGCCAACACCAGATGGATCTGGAACAAATTCTAAATAATTTCCGACAACACCAATTGAAAAGTCAAAAGTGTCATTTAAGTTTGGATATACAAATAATGCAAAAGCCATCATTAATAATCCTTGTACAAGGTGTACAAAACCCATTTTTTTATTAAATGAGATGAGTTTATCTATTTTAACATCCACATTTAATGATTTTACATTTGTAGACATAATATTCTCCTTTATTATGATTGTATAAAAAGTATATCACACAATATATCACGATGTTAAAGAATCTTTTTGTTATGGTAAAATATGGAAGAAATTAGGTAAGCATGAAAAAAGTTATCGTCATAGGTGCTGGAGCAGCTGGACTGTCATCAGCAATAAGATTACAATCCTTAGGATTCCAAGTTGAAATTTATGAAAAAAACGATCGTGTTGGTGGTCGTATATTTCAACTTAAAGACAAAGGATTCACATTCGATTATGGTCCAACCATTACCATGTTGCCAGATGAATATAATGATGTTTTTAGAGCATCCGGTGCAAATCCAGAGAATTATTTAAAAATGACGCCGCTTGATCCACTATATAAATTATATTTTAGAGATGGTACATCCTTTCAAGTGTCTTCAAATCTAAACAAACTTATGAAAGAATTAGAAGCATTTGGTGAAGATGAGACATATGGATATTTATCGTATATCTCAGATGTTTATGGTCGATACATTATTGCAAAAAAACATTTTCTTGATGTATCCTATCGCAGAAAAAGGGATTTTTTAAACTTAAAAACGCCTTATCATGGATACCGTTTAAAAACACTCAATAATGCATATGATTCCATTTCAAGATTTGTAAAAAATGAAAAATTAAGACAAGCATTATCATTCCAGACACTTTACATTGGTGTGTCTCCATTTCAAGGGCCATCTATTTATACGATCATTCCGATGATTGAACTTTTATACGGTATTCATTACATTGAAGGCGGCATGTATCAAATGGCAGCTGCCATGGAAAAAAGATTCTTAGAATTAGGTGGGTGTATTCATTTAAATCAATCTGTCGATGAAATCGTGATCGAAAACAATGTTGCTAAAGGTATACGTATCAAAGAAGAAACGAAAGAAGCAGATATTGTTTTAACAAACGCAGACTTTCCATGGGCTGTTGAAAACTTAATTAAGCAACCAAAAAATAGAGGCAAATTTAAAGACAAAAAAATTAAAAAGATGACCTATTCATCTTCCGTATTTATTATGTATTTAGGATTAGATAAAAAATATCCAACGGATGTTCATTCATTAAGATTTGCTGCAGATTTCATAAAGAATATAAAAGATTTATTTAATTCTGTCATTCCAGAAGATCCGTCATTTTATTTATATTCACCTTCACAAATAGATGCATCTGTTGCACCAGAAGGAAAAGAAATTTTGTACGTGCTTGTACCTGTACCAAATACACAAGATAAACATGTTACTTGGGATGACAAACAAATCAGTTCATACCAAGAAAAAATATTATCTATGATTGAACAAATTCCCACATTTCATGACATCCGTGAACACATCGAAGTCTTGCATGTTTCAACACCTAATACATGGCAAGAAAAATTTAATTTGAATCATGGTGCTACTTTTGGCTTAAGTCCAACCTTGAACCAAAGCTTATATTTCAGACCACAAGCAACTTTAAAACCGCTTAAAAATGTTTACTTCACAGGATCTTCAACACATCCAGGTCCTGGTGTACCAATTGTATTAAAATCAGCAAAACTTGCTGTTAATGAAATACTAAAGGATCATCCAAATGAATGATTGGTTTACTTTGACTTTACTTGGTCTTTTTGTTGCTGTCATCGGAATTCTTTTATTCATACAGCTAAAAGAGTGGCGACTCATTAAGTATTGTGAACAAATCATCAAAAAGAATTCACTTACTTTTTATAAGGCTTTTTCTCAAATTGAAAATAAAAAACAAAGACAAGCGATATATGTTGTATACGCATTTTGTCGTTATGCCGATGATTTAATCGACGAACATCAAGACATTGAAGGCTTAAATTCACTTGAAAAAGAACTCGCTGATTTTAGAGACAACAAAAAAACAACACTTAAAGTATTCAAAGCACTTAAAATAATTAAAGACGATTTTTATTCAAGTGATTATGATTTTAAACCATACTTTGAAATGATTGAAGGTCAAAGAATGGATATCTCAATTAAATCTTATGAAACATTAGAAGATGTTTTAGCGTATTGTTATTACGTTGCATCTTCTGTAGGTCTCATGTTATTACCAATTCTTGCACCAAAAAAACACCTTGAAATGAGAGAATTTGCGATTCAATTAGGATATGCGATGCAAATTACGAATTTTTTAAGAGATGTTGGTGAAGATTTTCGAAAAGGTCGAATCTACATTCCACAATCTATCCTTAAAAAATATCATATTGAAATTAAAGAAGAAATGATAGAAGGTCCTTCAGAAAAATTTAAACTACTTTTTGATGAACTTTCTGGGATTGCTAGATCGTATTATCAATTCGCTTATGACCATATAGATGCATTTTCAAAAGATGTTTCTAAACCATTATTGTATGCTGCAAAGTTGTATGAAGCGATACTTGATGAATGTGTCACAGATTATGATGTTTTTAGACAAAAGCATTTTGTCTCACAAGAAAAGAAAGTGGCCATCATTAAACAGCTTCAAAAAACAACATAATTAAGTTGGAGAAACTATGAATCAAAATCGAATAAAAATCATTCAAGAAATAACAACTACAACAACAAATCGTGTCATTTATTGGATGCAAAGTGCACAAAGAATTCATTATAATCATGCGTTGAATTATGCCATTGATTTAGCGAATAAAAAAAACTGTTCTTTGGTTGTTGTATTTAATGTCATTCCAAGCTATAAAGATGCAAACAGAAGACACTATGTCTTTATGTTAGAGGGGATTAAAGAACTTGAACATGCATTTAAAGCATTAAAAATCCCATTTAAAATAGCATTTGGTGATCCTAGCGAAAACATCATGAATATGTTAGAACAAGGCGATACAATCATATTGGATAAAGCCTACTTAAAACATCCTAGATCTTGGAGAAATGAGCTTTATAAAAACAACAAAGGTCAACATACCATGATTGAAATAGATACTGAACTCATTGTACCTGTTGAAATTGCCTCTCAAAAAATGGAATATGGTGCCTATACAATACGTCCAAAACTCCACAAACAATTTGATGCGTTTGATGACTATGAATCCTTGTCTACATATAAAGGTAAGTATATTGAATTTCAAAGTGATGTAGATCTAAAGTCAATTGATTACTTTGTAGAGACCCTTCCAATCGATCAAGATGTCTTAGAAACGCCTTATTTTGTAGGCGGGTATCAAGAAGCAAAAAAAAGACTAAAATCGTTTATTGAGTATAAAGCAAAAGATTATTTAGATAGAAACGCACCAGGTGAACACGTAACATCCACACTTTCACCCTATTTACATTTTGGTCAAATAGCATCTCTTGAAATTGTCCATGAAATTAGACAAGCAAAAGAAATGAATGTAATCAATCAAGCAACATACGATGGCATCTTTGAACAAGTATTTGTGAGAAGAGAGTTGGCATTTAACTTTGTTTATTACAATCATCAATATGATCAATTTGACCATATGACAGAACCTTGGGCGTATCTTACTATGGACAATCATCAGGATGATTATCGACCTAATCTTTACACCAAAGAACAATTAGAGAGAGCAGACACACATGATCCTTATTTTAATGCTGCTATGGATGAGATGAGATTTAGTGGGTATATGCATAATTATATGCGTATGTATTGGGCAAAAAAAATCATTGAGTGGTCTAACTCCTATAAAGAAGCATATGAAACAACACTTTATCTTAATAATAAATATTTTTTAGATGGAAGAGATCCAAATTCATATACAAGTGTTGCGTGGAATTATGGACGTCATGATCGTGCATGGACAGAACGTCCAATTCTAGGAAAACTTAGATATATGAATGATAAAGGCTTAGAAAGAAAATTTGATATGTCAAAATATATTCAGTACGTTGAAAGTATAAAAAAATAAGTCTTATGAGACTTATTTTTTTAATTTAGGGAAGAAAATTGGTGTTTTTTCTGCATATGCTTGATACTTTGGATCATCTTTATATCTTTTTTCTAGTAAAGGAACACCTGAAACATATCTTAATAAATACCCCATAATAAATGTACCAATGATTGCAAATGTATAACGAATATCGAAACTATAAAACATGATCGCAAAATAACTGATCCAAATGATGAAGTCACCAAAATAATTCGGATGTCTAGTATATGCCCACAAGCCTTTATCCATGATTTTTCCTTTGTTTTCAGGGCGCGATTTAAATCGTTTTAGCTGTGCATCAGAGATACTTTCAAAAGCAAACCCTAACATAAATAATAAAACACCAATCCCTAAAGCGAACATATGATGCCACTCATTTCCTTCAGTGACATAAAAGACACTTTGAATCGGTAGAGATATCACACTCGCCAAAAGAATTTGAAAATAAAAAACTTTAATGTATGCGTTAAGATTGGGGTGTTTTCCCCAATTTTTTCTCATGTTGACATACCGATAATCTTCTGGTTTTGACCAATTTCTTATCAATAAGTAGTAGGTCAGTCTAATACCCCATAAAGTTACAAATACAAGCATCAGTATAGATGCAGTTGTTATTGTTTGAGTATGTAAAAATACAGTCCAAACAATGACAACATAACTTAGACCCCATGCAATATCTACAAGACCAAAGTTTTTTCTTATAACGCTTATTAAAAACCATAAATGTAAATACACTAACATTACAACACTTAAAATAAGTATGTGCGTCATAGTAAACTACCAATCAAATAGGTAAGTGTAGAGACTGAAAACCCTAATAGTGTACCCCACGTGATATCAATGAGAGTGACCTTGAGTGGCCAGTTTTTAAGCGTTGCTAAATTTGTTAAATCATATGTCGCATATGTTATAAACCCATACAAAGCACCATACAACATGGCATCATTGAATGATGATTTTTGTAAAGCTGGCATGATTGCAAAAATCATCAGAAATACAATATATAAAATGTAAAAAATGAAGGCTGCATACCAATTCGGTTTTTTCGCTAAAATAAACCCAATTTGTGATTGATACATATTTTTAGCAAATAATCCCAACCATAAAATATCGATTATGAAAAATATGACGAACGCAATAAAAAAGATGATAACAGTCATGATGGATCCTTAGAGCTAATTACGATATGATCAAAGGGTATCTCAATATTAAGCTGCTTCAATTGTTCAAGTAAAAAAAGTCTAATCTCTCTTTCAACACCATATTGTAAATTAGGTTTCGTTTGACATGTTACAGTAAGTTCAATACCAGAAGCTAAAAACTTTGTGACACCTAGAACAATGACATCTGAAATAATTGACGTGTTTTCTTTAAGCATTTTTAAATTTGTATTTAATGTAGATGATAGTACTTTTATATCTGCATCATAAGGCACAGAAAATGTGACAAGTGCTTGTGCAAAATATCTTGAATAGTTCATGACTGGACTCATATGACTATTTGAAAATATTTGGATATGTCCTGTCCAATGTTGAAGTGTCGTGGATTTTAAACCAAGCTCTAAAACGTTGCCTTTAAAACCATTTACTTCAACGATATCTCCGATATCGTAATGGTTTTCAAAGACAATAAAAAAACCTGCAATCATATCTTGAATCATTCGTTGCGCACCAAGACCTATGACAAGTCCTATAATACCAAGACCTGCAATCGCAGGAACAACATCTACGCCCCATATAGATAATATGACCAAGATGGCAATAATAAAAACGGAATATCTTAACAAACTAAAGAGTAACTTAGATAGTGTTTTAAATCTTGCAACATGTATTTGTTTAGCAGCCGCATGTTTTAGATATTTCTTGATTAATGATTGCACTAAAAAGAGAATCAAAAAAGAAACTATGACTACAAGTATACTAAAAAATACATTTGAAAATACTGGATTAGAAGTTAAATCTAAATATAAATCTTCTATAAAAGTTTGCATCGTTTCACCTCGTTAATATTATAGCATACTATGTTAACTAAATTAGGTGCTCAAAGATGGACTTCATGATACAATATTCTTGCAATAAAGGAGGCGTTATGAATCATCAGTTAACACCTTATTTTACGAAATTAATAGAATATGTAAAAAAAGATCGTGTACCTCTAGATGTGCCCGGACACAAGATGGGAGTCTTTCATAATGATATGACATCTATTTTAGGTGAAGAGGTATTTAGATTAGATGTCAATGCACCTGATGGCCTTGATAACTTAAATGTACCTAAAGGTGTGATTAAAGAAGCCCAAGCATTGTTTGCAGATGCATTTCAAGCGGAACATGCATTTTTCTTAACCGGAGGAACGACGCTTGGTATTTTGGCATTGATTATGTCCACAGCAAAAGCTAAAGAAAAAATCATTATGCCTAGAAATGTACATAAATCGATTATTTCTGCATTAATTATGAGTGGTGCAATTCCTATATTTGTTGAACCAGTGATTGATGAAGATTTAGGGATCGCCAATCACATGCCACTTGAGGCATTGAAAAAACAAATTGCATTGCATCCAGATGCGAAAGCAGTACTTGTGATTAACCCAACATATTTTGGTGTTGCAAGTAACTTAAAAGAAATCGTGGATATCACACATCAACATCATATGTTGGTGCTTGCCGATGAAGCACATGGGTCACATATGGTTTTTAGTGATGCACTTCCAATGACTGCGATGCAAGCGGGTGCTGATTTATCAGCAACTTCTATTCACAAAACAAGCGGTTCATTGACACAAAGTTCTGCCATACTTGCGCAAGGATCAAGGTTTGATTATCAACGTCTTGTTGCAACCATTCATATGGTTCAATCAACATCTCCTTCAGCATTACTTTTAGCAAGTTTAGATGTTGCGAGAAAAGCAATGTATTTTCAAGCAGAAGAAAAAATTGATACATTACTCCCTAAAGTAAGAGATGTTATCTATAAAATTAATCAACTCAAAGGGTTAAAAGCATACACGAAAGAAGATTTCTTAAATCAAGGTGGGACGCATTTTGATGAAACAAAGCTTATTATTAAAGTTTCTGGATTAGGACTTACTGGCTTTGACATGTATCATATGTTATCAGAAAAATATGACATTCAAGTAGAACTTGCAGAAACTAACTTAGTACTTTGTGTTCTATCTGTTGGAACAACAGATCAACATTTAGAAAGGTTATATCGTGCATGTGAAACCTTATCTAAAGAATATGGTGTTCAAGTTTTAAATGTGGCCTCTTATAAACCCAAAGGAAATTTTCCAGAAGCTTACGTAAGACCTAGAAGTGCCTATCATGCACCTAAAAGAAATGTGAAATATGAAGATGCAGTTGGAGAAATTGCTGCAGAATCTGTGATGATATATCCACCAGGGATTCCAATACTTATTCCAGGAGAGATTATTGATCAAGCACTTGTAGACGAACTTCTATTTTACATCTCACAAGGATCTACCATACTAAGTGAATCTGAACAAGGATATTTTAAAGTAGTAGATAAAATAACATGGCCCAAGTGGGAGGAAATTGACAATGAGCTTTAAAAAAGTTGATTTAAGTTTTCAAAGTTGCAAAAGTAGTTATGATGAAAGTGATGTCGTCATATTTAGTGTACCTATGGATTGGACGACAAGTTTTAGACCGGGTACTCGATTTGCTGGCAATCAAGTGAGAGTGGATTCGTTTGGTATCGAATGGTATTCTCCTTATCGTCAAGCAGACTTAAAAGATTTCAAAACTAGTGATATTGGAGATTTAGATTTGCCAATTGGTGATGTTGAAAACAGTTTAAAAGTTGTATATGAAACATCTCAACAAATTTACAAAGATGGTAAATATCCTGTAATGATTGGCGGTGAACATCTTGTCACTTTGCCAGTACTTCAAGCGGCTAAAGAAAAATATCAAAATTTACATGTCATTCATTTAGATGCTCACACTGATTTACGTGAATCATTTTTTGGAAGAACGTTATCACATGCAACGTTTATGTATCACGCTCATCAATTTTTAGGTGATCATAAAATATTTCAATTTGGTATTCGAAGTGGTGATAAATATGAATTTGAATGGGCACAAAAACATATTTATCAGCGTAAGTTTGATTTTGAAGGGCTCGATCAAACAGTGGAATCACTTAAAAATGTCCCAGTCTATATCACCATTGATATTGATGTATTAGATCCATCTGTTGTACCTGGAACGGGGACGCCTGAACCAGGCGGGATGCAGTTTAAAGATTTACTTTGGGCGTTTAAACAATTTGAAAGATTAGGACACATCGTTGGTGTTGATCTCGTTGAACTCAATCCATATTTAGACCCATCTGGAGCATCCACAGCAGTTGCTGTGAAATCAATTCGAGAACTGGTTTTAATTTTACAAAAAAATATAAACAAACCTACATAATAAATAAAAACGTTATCAAAAGATAAAAAAACTTAATGGCTTGATAAAAAAGGCTAAAAACACTATAATAAACTATGTAAATTCGATAGGAGGCTTATATGCTATTCAAAGATTTTGATCCACTAAAAGGAAAGCGCCTTGAAATTTTAGATGCTGAAGGAAATGTAACAAATACAAAACTTGAGCCTAAAATTGATAAAGAGACGCTTTTAAAAATGTATAAGACCATGACTTTGGGTCGTGTCGCTGACATTAGAGCATTACAGTATCAACGTCAAGGACGTATGCTTACATATGCACCAAACATGGGACAAGAAGCTGCCCAAGTTGGTTCTATGGCTGCGCTTGATAAAAAAGATTGGTTATCACCAGGCTTTCGTGATCTAAACTTAATGTTATATCGCGGTGTACCACTAAAACAAATTTATTTATATTGGTATGGGAACGAATGGGGTAATCATTTTGAAGAAGACATGAGAATTTTACCAATCAATATTATTATTGGGTCTCAAGTTGCACATGCTGCAGGGTTAGCATATGCATCTAAAATTCAAAAAAAAGGTGAGGTTGCACTAGCAGTTATTGGTGATGGTGGGACATCACATGGTGAATTTTATGAAGGATTAAACTTTGCTTCAAGTTATGATGCGCCGCTTGTTGTTTTAATTCAAAATAACCAATATGCAATCTCTACACCTCGTCGTAAGGCGACAAAAGCTGAAACGTTAGCCCAAAAAGCTGTCGCATTTGGGGCAGAAGGTATACAAGTGGATGGTAATGATGTTCTTGCAATGTATGTTGCAATGAAAGAAGCTGTAGAACATGCGCGTTCAGGTAAAGGTGTTGTTTTAGTTGAAGCTGTCACTTACCGTATGGGACCTCATACAACTTCTGATGATCCATCTATTTATAGAACGAAAGAAGAAGAGCAAGAATGGGCGAAAAAAGACCCAATTGCACGTTTTAAAAAATACCTAATGGACAAAGGCTATTGGACTGAAGAAGAAGAAACAAAACTTGATGAAGCAAACAATGCATTTGTAAAAGAAACATTCGAATGGGTTGAAGCAAATGGTGCTGCAACATTAGAAGATGTCTTCAAATATACGTACGCAGAAATGACACCTCAACTCACTGAACAATATGAAACACACAAAAAATTCCTTGAAGAAAGCGAGGGTAAATAATCATGGCAGTTCTAAATTTAGTACAAGCAATTAATCAAGCATTAGATCAAAAAATGGAAGATGATAGCCGTGTTGTAATCTTCGGGGAAGATTCAGGATATGAAGGTGGTGTTTTCCGTGTTACCGCTGGACTTCAAAAGAAATACGGAGAAGACCGTGTATTTGACACGCCAATCGCTGAAGGCGCGATTACTGGTTCAGCAATAGGTATGGCTGTTAATGGTTTAGTTCCTGTTGCAGAAATTCAATTTGATGGATTTGTTTTCCCAGGTATGACTGAAATTGTGACACACATGGCAAGATATCGTAATCGTTCACGTGGACAATATGGATTACCTATTGTTGTACGTTTTCCAGTAGGTGGAGGTATTCGTGCCTTAGAACACCACAGTGAATCTTTAGAAGCATTATTTGGACAAATTCCAGGATTAAAAGTGGTGATGCCATCAACACCATATGATGCGAAAGGACTATTAATCTCTGCGATTGAAGATCCAGACCCAGTGATTTTCATGGAGCCCAAACGTATTTATCGTTCAGGAAAACAAGAAGTGCCTGAAGACATGTACCGTATTCCAATTGGAAAAGCAAAGGTAGTTAAAGAAGGTAAAGATGTGACTGTCGTTGCATGGGGACCTTTCGTGCGTGAAGTTGAAAAAGCTGCTGAACTACTTAAATCTCAAGGTGAGAATATCGATATAGAGCTCATTGATTTAAGAACAATTAATCCAATTGATGAAGAAACGATTATTAATTCAGTTAAAAAAACAGGACGCTTTGTTGTCGTTCAAGAAGCAGTTAAAACTTACGGACCTGGAGCTGAACTCATTGCGCTCGTAAACGAAAAAGCATTCTTACATTTAGAGGCTCAACCGACACGTGTCACTGGTTTTGATATTACTGTACCACTTCCTCGTGGAGAACATTTCCACTTTATTCAACCAGAAAGAATTGCAGCTGAAATTAAAAAAGTTGCGAAATTTTAAGGAGGCCTTTCATGTTTGATTTTAAATTCTCAGATGTTGGTGAAGGCTTACATGAAGGTGTCATTCTAGAATGGCATTTCAAAGAAGGCGATACTGTTAAAGAAGGTGAACTTTTAGTTGTCATCGAAACAGATAAAGTCAATGCTGAACTTACAGCACCAGTATCCGGTGTCATTAAAAAATTAGGTGCCCAAGTAGGTCAAATGATTCACGTTGGTGAAACATTAGTTCTTATTGATGATGGTACAGGTGGTGATGTTCCTGAAGCATCCGCGCCTGCTGAAGAGGTGAAAACTGAAGCAGCTGGCGAAGGTGAAGAAAATGAACAAGGTGTGATTGGTGAAATTGAAGTATCTTCAGCAGTGATGGCTTCTTCTAACGAAGGTATGTCTGCTGCACCAACACAAACTCAAGCATCTACAAAAGCATTAGCAACACCTGCTGCAAGAAAACTAGCACGTGATCTAGGTGTAGATATTAACACAGTCACTGGTAGTGGTGCACATGGTCGTGTTATGAAAGAAGATATTATCGCGGCATCAGGATCTGCATCAACACAAACAGTAGCTGCACCTAAAGTATCTATTTCTAAAGAAGGCAATGTGGAAGTTGTTCCAATTACAAAACTTAGAAAAGCCATTGTATCTGCAATGACACGTTCAAAACAAATCATTCCACATACAGTACTTATTAATGAACTTGAAGTAGATCAACTTGTTGAACTACGACAATCTTTAAAAAACCAAGAATTATATGCTGATGTAAAAATCACGTACATGCCATTCATTATGAAGGCTGTTGTAAAAGCGTTACAAGCATTCCCAGTTTTTAATAGTTCATTTGATCAAGAAAATGATCAAGTGGTCTTAAAGAAATTTTATAATCTAGGTATGGCAGTAGATACACCTGACGGACTTATTGTTCCAGTTGTTAAAAATGCAGATGACTTAACTATCGTAGGTCTTGCTAAAGAAACACGTCGTCTTGCAGAATTAACAAGAGATCGTAAAGTTCAACTTGCAGATCTAAAAGATGCCACATTCTCAATTACAAACTTTGGATCGATTGGGGTTCCATTTGGAACACCGATCATTAATCATCCAGAAGTTGCTATTTTAGGTGTGGGTAATATTACAAGAAAGCCAGTTGTGCGTGGAGATCAAGTTGTTCCCGGTTATGTGATGCCTTTATCTTTAGCTGTTGACCACAGAATTATTGATGGTGCAGATGCAGGAAGATTTTTAAATTTAGTGAAGCAATTACTTGAAAATCCAAGTTTGTTACTCATTGATTAAGGTGATATCATGAAGTCATATGATATCGTCGTATTAGGTAGTGGTCCGGGTGGTTATGTTGCAGCAATTAAAGCAGCACAACTCGGAAAAAAAGTTGCGATCATTGAAAAAGAATCGCTTGGTGGAGTTTGTTTAAATTGGGGTTGTATCCCAACGAAAACACTTCTTAAAAATGCTAAAGTATTTAAATATGTACAACATGCACTTGATTATGGTGTTGTTGTGGATGGTAAAGTATCTGTAGATTGGGCTAAGATGCTTGCTAGAAAAAATAAAGTTGTGAAACAACTTACTGGTGGTGTCGCTGGATTACTCAAGAAAAACAAAGTCGATGTTTACATGGGCGTTGGTAAAGTCTTATCAAAAAATAAACTTGAAGTTAACGGTGAAACATTAGAAACAAAAAATTTAATTTTAGCGACTGGTGCGTCTCCATTAACACCTCCAATTCCTGGATTAAAAGAAGGACTTCAAAATGGATTTGTAAAAACATCTAAAGAAATGTTGGATACAGAATCTATTCCAGAAGAACTTGTGATTATCGGTGGTGGTGTCATTGGTGTCGAATTTGCAACAATTTTCTCTGCAATGTCTAAAAAAGTCACAATCATTGAAAAACTTGATGGCATTTTACCAACAGTAGATGATGATGTAAGAAATAAATACGCACAAATACTTTCAAAAGATGGCATTCAATTATTGACATCTGCTGAAGTAAAAACGATTGGTAAAGATAGTGTGACCTATCAAAAAGATGGTAAAGAAACAACCATTAAAGCATCTACTGTCTTGCTATCTATTGGTATGAAACCTAATTCAGAAGGATTAGAAGTGCTCAATTTAAAAATGGATAGAGCATCCGTTGTTACCAATGAAAAACTTGAAACATCTGTTTCAGGTGTCTATGCGATTGGTGATTTAAATGGAAAATACATGCTCGCACATGTTGCTTCAACGGAAGGACTTGTAGCTGTTGAAAACATTTGTGGACATAAAACAACGATGGATTACACACAAATTCCAAGTGCCATTTATGGATCTCCAGAAATCGGTATGATTGGTCTTACTGAAAAAGAAGCAAAAACACAAGGGAAAGACTATAAAGTCTCTACATTTCCACTCGCTGCAAATGGCCGCAGTTTAGGTGAAAATGAACCTAATGGCTTTATCAAAATTATTTTTGATAAAAAATATGGTGAAGTTCTTGGTGCACATATGCTTGCATATAATGCATCAGAATTACTTGGTGAAATTGGTGTCACGATGAAACTCGAGGGTACCGCTGAAGAGATTGCTCAAACCATTCATGCGCACCCAACGCTATCAGAAATTATTCTTGAAGCTGCACATGGATTTGATGGAAAACCAATACATATGTAATAAATAAAGTGGTAATATACCACTTTTTTTATGCTAAAATAGCATCAGAGGAACACATGACATATTTACTTATTTATAATCCAAAATCAGGTAGAGGTAACATCCAAAAAGATTTACCTAAAATCAAAGCTTTTTTTAAAGAAAAAAAGGTGCAGCTTGATATTCATGAAACATTATCCCAGTTGGATGCAAAAAGGTATGTTATAACACTAAAGAAAACATATGATTGCGTTCTAGTTGCTGGTGGTGATGGCACGATATCTACGGTACTCAATGGATTGATGCAATTAAAAAAGGTACCTATTTTAGGGGTATTGCCTTATGGATCTGCAAATGATGTTAGTCACATTTTAGGTATTCCTAAAAAAATCATTCAAGCACTTGAATTATATACATCATCAGAACCAGCATATATTGATGTATATCAGATGAATGATCATTATTTTTTATATACTGCAGCTGCAGGTTTATTTTCAAGAATTAGTTATGATACAAAAAGAGTCTCACTCAATCAATTTGGACAAATTGCGTATTATATAGAAGGCATCAAAGATCTTAATTCCAATTATGATTTTAAGATGGCGATTCAATCAAATGATACAGCAATTACGAAACAAGTGACACTTTTACTTGGATTATCAGCCAATCGGGTTGGTGGGATTCCTTTATTATTTAAGACAAAATCTAAATTAGATGATGGTTTATTTGAAATCAACTTGTTTGAAAATAAAGGGTTCTTATCTAAACTTCGTGTTCTTAGTTTCTTTATCCGTTTTGGTAGAAAAGTGAGAAGTGATATTGTATTGAAATCTTCAGAGTTCAAAATCAACACGTCAAATAAAGTCAAATGGAATGCTGATGGTGAATATGTTTGTGATGGAAACATCACGATAAAAGTTTTACCTAAGAAGTTACCAATCTTTATGTCTAAGCGTTCAAAAAGAAAATTAATAAAAGGTGAATAAATGAAGTATATACTTGTCATCGATCAAGGAACAACTTCAACAAGAACCATTATTTTCAATGAATATGCAGAAGTCATTTCGATGGCTCAAAAAGAAATCTCACAATCGTATCCCAAACCTGGATGGGTATATCAAGATGCAAATGAGATTTGGTTATCTGTTTTAACAACGATTACTGAAGCATTAAATAAGAAAAACATTGATCCTAAAGACATCGATGTGATTGGGATTACAAATCAAAGAGAAACTGTTGTTGCTTGGGATAAGAAAACTGAAAAACCTCTACATGAAGCAATTGTTTGGCAATCAAGACAAACACAAGGGCTTTGTGATGAACTTAAAGACTCAGGTCATGAATCTATGATTAAAGAAAAAACCGGACTTATCATTGATCCGTATTTTTCTGCAACAAAAATGGCTTGGTTATTATCACATATAGATAATGTAGAGACTTATATTCGGGAAAAACGACTCGCATTTGGCACCATGGATAGTTTCATTATCTATAAACTTACCGGTCAGCATATGACAGATGTTTCAAATGCATCTAGAACGATGTTATTTAACATACATGAATTAAAGTGGGATTCAACGTTACTTGAACTATTCCAAGTTCCAATAGAAACTTTACCAGAAGTGAAACCTTCTTCAAGTATTTTTGGGTATACAAAAAAACATCATTTTTTTGGACATAAAATTCCAATTGGTGGCGTATTGGGCGATCAACAAGCTGCTTTATTTGGACATCGTGCGTTTATAAAAGGAGATATTAAAAATACTTATGGTACAGGGTGTTTCGTGTTGATGAATACTGGTCAACAAGTGATTCATTCAAATTCAGGATTGCTTACAACTGTTGCATGGCAAATTGGCAATCAAATAACCTATGCGTTAGAAGGGTCTGTTTTTATTGCTGGATCTGCCATTCAATGGTTAAGAGATGGACTTCATACCATTAAAGAAGCAAAAGAGACGGATCAACATGCTACATCATTAGAAAGTAATGAAGATGTATATTTCGTACCAGCATTTGTTGGATTAGGTACACCTTATTGGGATAGTGAGGCAAGAGGCGCAATCTTTGGTTTGACGAGAGGCACCAATGAAAAACATCTATCCAGAGCAGCATTAGAATCCATTGCATATCAAAGTTATGATGTGATTGAAGCGATGAAAAAAGATAGTGAGATCCATATTCAATCGATTCATGTAGATGGCGGTGCAACCAATAATACATTTTTAATGCAATTTCAAGCAGATATTTTAGGTTTAAATCTTCTCAAACCTGATCAACAAGAATCTACCGCAAGAGGGGCAGCATTTATAGCTGGACTTACAATAGGCATTTATAGAGATTTACAGGAAATTCAAGATATTGACCTACCAAAAACATCATTTCAACCCATCATGACACATGCTCAAAGGACGGTTCATATTAAAGGTTGGGAAGAAGCAGTACATGCAACGAGACAATATAAAAGACCATCTAAAAATGGTCTCAAGGAATAAAAATTTCAGGATGTAACTCGACATATTTATCTAAGTAAGTTTGAAGAAGTTGTTTATCAAACATCACATCGACATATTCATAGTGATAACCTCTTAAATGAATACATTTTAAATACGAAATCGGTGTTTTATACGTTTGTTCATATCCAAGTTTGTATAGGTTTAATTGCAATGATAAATGTGTTTGATGCAAGTGCGCCATACGTTTGACATCCACCAATCCATATCCTTTAATAAATGGAGATGTCACAATCATATCAAAACGACCTGCAGCAATGACAATACCTAAATGTGAAATCACAACAATTTGTTCATTTTTAACAACATCAATTTGATGTTGTTTTTTTAATTTCAAATAATGTTTAAACTCAATTAATGGGCTGATTTCTCCAGTTGTTTCATAATGTTCAATCGCATCATGTAAGGCATTACCTTTCTCTGCTGCACGTTTCAATATTTCAAGATCGACACGTTTATAAGGTGAAGGCAATACCTCTTTAATCAGTTGTGTGACGGAAATGACAGGTTTTTGATCGACCCAATATTGATGCGTAACTTCTTCAAATTCAACAAGATAATTTTCTACAAAGTATGTGTGTTTCAATTAAATATTGCCTCCAAATATTGTTTAATATGAATGTCTTTGTTGATAATCATAAGGTTTTTTCAGGGTAGGGATTATTTTATAGTCAACATGTGTAAAATAAATGGGTATATGTTAATTTTTTTGATTTCTTATAGATTCAATCATTTCAGTGAATTGACTTTGACCTATCGTGTAACCCTCTTATATGTAGTGTATCATATAGCGTTTTCTGAAGACGCTATTTTAGAATTTATTAAAATACAAAAACACTTAATTTCGGACAGATTTGCCGTTTTTTTTATGAAATGAATATGATTAAATGAATGTGTAGTGATACATGCATTGTATTGGGGGATCTTTGTGTGTAGGGGGGATGCTACATAACACGTGAGATTCACGTGTTTTTTTATACAAAGTTTGATATGATAATTGTGAGGTGTTACATGAAAGCATTTATATTTGATTTAGATGGCGTCATAGTATCGACAGATCATTTGCATTATTTAGCATGGAAAAAAATAACAGATCAAGAACATATTTCCTTTAACGAGGAAATCAATCATCTCTTAAGAGGACTCTCAAGAGAAGCATCACTAGAAGTGATATTAAAACAAACAGATAAAACATATACACTTGAAGAAAAAAATGATCTCATTATGCTTAAAAATCAATATTACTTAGAAATTATCGCATCGCTTTCACCAGACGATTTATTAGAAGGTATTCCGGAATTATTAGGGTTATTAAAAGATAAAGGATATAAAGTTGCGGTTGGTTCAAGTAGTAAAAACGCGACATTTATATTAAAACAAATTGGATTGCTCGATTTTTTCGATGCCATCAGTGACGGTAACAATATCACACATTCTAAACCTGATCCTGAAGTGTTTTTAAAGGCAGCGGATATGCTTGGTGTTGCACCTGAAGCATGCGTGGTTGTAGAAGATGCAAAAGTTGGTATTGAAGCTGCAAAAAAAGCAGGTATGAAAGCTTATGCTGTCGGTGACGCATTAAATAGTGAATTAAAAGACGGATCATTATTAGATCTGATGTTAAATCTATGAAAGAGACACAACTTTTTATACCCGTAAAAATCTTATTTGAATCTTTGGGGTTTGAAGTAGAAGCTGAAATTGAACATATAGACATGGTTGCTAAAAAGGAAAATAGATATATTGCGATTGAGTTGAAAAAAGAACTAAATGTGCAAGTGATTGCACAAGTGCTCAAAAGACAAACAATGACAGATGAAGCATATATTGCAACGTTTAAACCTACTACAAAAGTTATGCATTCAAAAATATATAAAGATAAAGTGCTCATTCTAAAAAGATTAGGTATTGGACTCATTACTGTTGATAGATCCGCAACAATCATCAAAGAATCAGAAGTCGTTTTACCAAGAAAAAACAAAAAGAAAAGAAAGCGTCTCATAGAAACATATGAGCAGTTGAATAAAGAAAATGTTGGTGGAAGTCATCGAGTAAAAAGAATGACTTTGTATAGAAAACAAGCAATGAATATTGCGCAATGTATCGGAAGAAATCCCAAAAAAGCAACTCAAATAAGAAAAGAAACAGGCATCGATAAATCCTATTCAATCTTATATAAAAATTATTATGGATGGTTTGAAGCTCTGGGGAAAGGTATGTATCAATTAAGTGATCTTGGATTAAAAGATAATGATATATGACTTCATTGATGTAAAGCAATAAAATATTTTGAGATTTATACACGATTCAAGAAATTATGGGTGTATCTTCAATCACAATCTCTAGAGTCGTAAAAGCTATAAGCTAGAGTAAGAGCAGAAGTGACTAATTATGAAATAAAAAAGGACTAGTATTTTTTGTCTTTCAATTTTTACATGATATAATCGTATCATATTCACAAAGGAGAAATTAATGATATTCGATTCAAAACATCAAGCACGCGCTGATATTAGAGGAAAAGTCCTGAAAGCCTTTTTTGCAATATTACTTACGAGTATTTTAGTTGGTATTTTAGGTTCGCTTTTGCAAGAAATAAACCCTTTTCCTGTACCGGCTCCAGTCATGGGTGAAAATTTTTGGGAACAAGCAGAAGCGTATACTCCAAAATTTTTGCCAGGAACTATTTTTAACATTGTCACAAGTCTTGCATTGAGTTTTTTCTTTACAAATGTATTATCTATTGGACTCAATAATTTTTTCATTAGAAATGGACAACAAAAAGAGTTAGATGTTGTGAGTTCGTTGTTTATGGGATTTAAAATACGCTATACATTTTTATTAAAAACGTTATTGACTTTATTTTTAGCCGTTGCAATTTATGCTATTCCGATATATGGTCTCATGGTTGTTGGTCTTTTAGTTGTGTTCACAGAACCGATTATCGGTGGAGTCATCTCTGTGATTGTTTTTATTGGCTTTATTTTTCTTATTATTAAATTACTAGATTATGCACTCGTGATATTTTTATTAGCAGATGAAGAGGTTGAATTTGAACAACCAAAAGACTATTTGGAAGCTTCAAAGCAAATGATGAAAGGCTATAAATTTGACTTTGTATTACTAGGATTATCTTTTGTCCTTTGGTTTATTGCGAGTACATTTACATTATTTTTATTACTTATTTGGTTACTACCTTATATATATCAATCATATGCGAACTTTTATTTAAAATTAAAACCTAGAAAAGAAGTTGTTGAGACATCTTTAGAAACTGAAGAGATGTAAAAAAAAGAAGCTTAATTAGTAAGCTTCTTTTTTTATTTTATTTATTTGTTTAATAAAGAAATCAATCATAGGTCCAATAGTAATAGCCAATACAACAGTGCCAATAGAGACTGAGCCAAATCCAATACCAATGATTACACCTTGAATGATTGCAATCAAAACAGCAAGAATTTCTACTCCGACACGTACTTTTAAAAAGTTGTTGATCTTGAAGATTTCCATGAATGCAAATGTCATCTCATCATAGACCATTGAAGGGAATTTTGTTGTAATCATAAGAGATAGTCCAAAAGGTAATAATGTTGATCCAAATATAAACCATAAAATTTGATAGAATAAACCGTTTGGGTTAATGTTGGATAAAATGAGTAAATCCCATAAATCCATCATCAATGCAATCCCAAAAATAGGGATGACAACAATGAAATATTTTAATTTTTTGCGATAAAAAATGATAAAAGCTAAAATCGTAAAATTTGTTATGAGTGAAGCGGTTCCTAGAGTAATATCAAATAATATTCTCGAGTGATCATTTACGGCATCCCAAGAACCAGCACCTATACTAGATCTTAAAATTAAATTGACACCACCACCTGCAAGAAACATACCAAGGATATACACCATTATTCTAATATAAAACCATTTGTTTTTAAATGTGTTTGTATTCATATCGACTCCTAGCGTGCCTTATGATTATATAAGATTATGATGAATAATTCAATCCAAATCGGTAAGGAAATATAAACCTTGTAGGATCATAGGATTCTTGCCAAGAAGTTACACCCCATGTAGATGTATCTATTGGCCACGAATAGCTAAGTTTTCCTGAGAAGTTTTGATATCCAAATATGAGTTGTGTAAGGGCATATCCACCCTCACTTCCTGGTAAAAATGCTGAGATAAAACCATCAAAATATTCTAAATATTGATCTAAAAATAACGGCCTACCGCTAAACAAAACACCAATAACTAGTTTACCGTCATTTTTTGCTTGCATTGCTTGATTGAGTGCATGGATATTATCTGGATGTGCATTTCCAGAGACGAGAGAAGGATATGCTTGATCACCAATACCTTCAGCATAAGGCATTTCAGTGAGCGCGACAATGACAACATCGCTCATTTCATAAGTGGATAAGGTTATTTCTTGTTCTAAACCAGCTTTTAAAGAGGTTCCAACATTAAAGATATTATCTGGATTTCCTTGCCAGTTGGTTGTCCATCCACCAGACATGAATCCGATATGATCTGATGCCGGACCAGTTAAATAAATGTTTTGTGTTGTTGTTAATGGGAGTGCACTATTGTTTTTAAGCAAAATTGCACTTTTGATTGCAAGTTCTCTTGCAAGTAATGTATGATCGAGCCTCATATCATTTGTATAATCTAATTTGAATAAAGGTTGACGCATTAGATTTGACTGAAATTTGACTCGTAAAATTCTAAATACAGCATCATTTATTCTTTCTAAAGAAATATCATCGTTACTGACAGCAAACAATAATTCTTGATAAGCGGATTTCCAATCATAAGGTTCCATAAGCATATCGATTCCAGCATTTACAGAAGTCACGATTTGTTGATAAAAACTTCCTTCAAGTTGATGGATTGCATTCCAATCACTGATAATAAAACCTTTAAAGCCAAGATCTTCTTTTAAAAGTTCTTGAAGGTAATATGTATGACCATGCATTTTTATACCGTTAATACTACTGTAAGATGCCATGATTGTTGGTACTTTCGCTTGAATGGCCTCTAAATAAGGTGCAAGATGTACATCCAGATTGATATCATCAATGATGGCATTGCCCTGATCCATACCCATGGTGCCACCATCTGCTAAAAAATGTTTTGCTGTTGGAATGATACCATTTTCTAAATAACCTAAAATTGCAGATTTTGTTAGATTT
>CAXRJA010000002.1:0-3334 GCA_964230965.1 Acholeplasmataceae bacterium
ATACTCGCTGTCTTTGTTATAAATGACTTACAAGAATTTCAACCAAATATTTTTGTATATTACCAAGATTTAAATGAAAATTTTGAACTTATTACAGCATCAAGAGTATTGTTTTCTCTTCCGTTTTCTCTCATAACAACAAGTTTCTTATTTTTAAGTGCTTTCTTTCATTTCTTGATTGTTGCTTACAAAAAAACATACGTCAAACAAATTGAAAAAGGGTATAACGTCTTTCGGTGGATTGAATATGCACTCTCATCAAGTGTTCTCATTAGTTTACTCGCAATACTATTTGGTGTTTTAGACTTACAAACGCTATCCATTATCTTTATTTCTAATGCCGTGATGAATTTACTCGGTTTAGAAATGGAACTTTCCAATCAACATACAGAGAAAAAGAGATTTTTGCCTTATATCATTGGATGGATCGTCGGTCTTGCACCCTGGATTGTCATTTTTATGTATTTAGGATTCTCACCAAATCTTGATTTAGTTCCTTGGTATGCTTGGGCTTCTATTGTGGGTTATTTCTTATTTTTTAATAGTTTTGCATTTAATATGTTGTTTCAATATTTAAAAGTAGGTCCTTATAAAAACTACATCTTTGGAGAAAAAGTATATGTTTGGCTAAGCTTAATTGCAAAATCAACCATTGCATGGATCGTATATTCAGGTGCGCTTCAAACAAGTGATATTATCTCGCAATTATTTTAAAAACACGAATTTTCGTGTTTTTTTATATAATGGTTTAGAGGAGGGATTATGGATATCAATCAATATGTATATGAAATTGAATCTTTACGCATCGAAAAGAAAATCAATCAAGATGTGTTTTTAAAAGGCATTGTCTCTGATCGACAATACAGACGTTATTTAAATCATGAATCTGTGATGACATTAGATGTTTTTTTAAAGCTACTTCGGCGTTTAGACTATGACATCATATCTTTTTTGACTTACATCGAGCAAAAGCAATTACACAAGAAAAAGCCTTTGTTTGACATTCGTTCTGCAATGATTGATTTTGATTATAACAAGGCAAAGACGCTTATATATAATTTACAAAAGACAACACAAACAAAAGACATTGATGCGATGCTATCGTTATATTTAAAACTTATTGACTTTTATGAAAAACTTGATATAAACAAGGATTCTGACAATCAAAAAGTATCCACATTTTTAAAAGACACACACGTGTTGGATTCACTTGATGCACGTTATTTTTCTGCAGAAAAGTTTTCTTCAATTAGTTTATTGATGAATAAAATATTTAATCGTGTAGAACCTTTCTATCAAAAAAAATTTTTAGATTTTTATTCAGATTTTATCGAAGGCAAAAAGTATTTATTAGATGGTGATACGCTAGAAAACATTCAAATGTTTTATTCTTATTTTTGTGCTGCAACATTTGGAAGATCTTATATTTCAGAGGACGAAGCAGAAAAAGGAGGACGTTACATCAAAGATGCCATACAGCTTACTAGAGAGTCACTCATGACGTATAATTTAATGGCACTAAATTATTTAAATAGTTCTATGTGTTATTTACACAAACTCAACAAAGATGCTAAAAAATCATTGTTTTATACACTCATGTCAGTCATTGCAGCAGGAAATTATCAAGGTATTTTTCCTTCATTTAAGCTTGCTTTTAGTGAAGTTGTCTCTAAAAATGATTTGATTCGAGACTTTACCTCTGAATTGGAAAAACATTTAAACAATGACACACAATATTATGAGGAGGCAAAGGCATATAATGACTTATCAACATGCGCTGGTTAACTATTTAGAAAACTACAGACGAAGCATTAAAGTCTCCATAGATGATTTTATACATGATATCACCTCTTCAAGAAGTTATTATCGTTACTTAAATCTTGAACAAAATATTCCCATGGATGTGTTGCTTAAATTTACACATCGATATCAATTTGATTTAAAAGAGCTGCTTGATTACTTAAATGATCAACCGAATATTGATTACTACATCGCAAGAATAATTCGCATGAACCGGCTTCATCGTCACGAATTTATCGATGCTTACATTGAGAAAATTACACCTTATATCAGTGAATCATTACTGGATGTGTTACATCAAATGATGTCTAGCGATAACCGCATGCTTGCTTTGGAGAAGATATTAGATAACGCCGATATAAATCATTTAATTACACGCTATAAAAAGGGTAAAGATACCCAGGTTATCTTAGAATACTTTGTCGAAAAAGGTTACACGTTGTTGAATGACTCTAATCAAGAAGACTTAGAAACCATCACGTTATTTTTAGAAAATACCAGAACTTATAGTAATGACAGATATCTAGACTATCCAACGACACTTTTTTTGGCACAATTAGGTAAAGATGTTGCTCATAACATCACTCAACATGTTGCACTTCATGTATTTTTTTGTGATGATGTTTCATTTCAACATTATGTAAACGCCATGAACGAAAATTTTCAAATAGATATACCTTCTCGCCTTAAATCTATCATTCAAGAGGCTTTTGAATAAAATGATTCTTCCAAACTCTTTCTGTGATATCAATTGGAATGATAGATGATGGACGTAGCAAAAAGTTCTACATGAGATGTTATAACTTTCGGTTTTAAGGGGGATTGTCTTTCGTATTTATGTGCTAAAATGACTGTATAAAATATCATTGACTTTAAAAAGGAGAGATTCCTTGAAAAAAATCAATCACCCTCTTATTTTCATGAAAATTGGTGTACTATGGTTTTATTTTTTTGCACTTATTGCACACTTCTACGCACCAGAGGGATACTCAATTATCAATAATAATTTCTCGCAACTTGGACCCCAAGGATACATATTATCTTGGATTATGCAAATCGCTTTTATCGGAAGTGCTATCTTATGGTTGTACGGGTTATATCTAAATAAAAAAACACCCGTATTACATACATCGGTTGCATGGATGTTTTTAGGGATATCGATATTTATCGTTTTTGCAGGTATCTTTAAAACGACATTACCTGAGTTTCAATTACCACTTTCGTCTCAAAGTAATTTAGAAAGAGATATTCATTTATTTGCAGCCCATGGTTCTCAACTTCTTGGTCTCGTTATTTTATTAGAACATATTAAATATTCAACTGGTAAAGTAAAAAAGGTGCATATGAGTATATTAATTGCATTATTTGTCTTATCCATTATTTTTCAATTTGGACCCTACATGGGTCTTACTCAAAGGATACTCGCACTCACACATTCATTTTGGACACTAAAATATTTAAATGTTTATCAAATGAAAATAAAATAAAAAAGCCATTTGGCTTTTTTATTTTATTTCGTTTAGATAATTGATTC
>CAXRJA010000003.1:0-7041 GCA_964230965.1 Acholeplasmataceae bacterium
TGGAATGATCATAGAATTAACATTATCGATCCCCCAGGTCACGTGGACTTTACTGTAGAAGTATCACGTTCTTTACGTGTACTCGACGGTGCAGTTACAGTACTTGACGCTCAAGCTGGTGTAGAACCGCAAACAGAAACAGTTTGGAGACAAGCAACTGACTATAAAGTTCCACGTATTGTATATGTGAATAAAATGGATAAAATTGGTGCCGATTTTCAAGCAGCGATTGAATCTCTTAAAGATCGTTTAGGTGTAACCGCTGTGCCAATACAATGGCCAATAGGTGCTGAAGCAGATTTTACTGGAATTATTGATTTAGTAACAATGACAGCGGCAGAATATGATGGTGAAATGGTTGAAGAAGCAAAACAAATTGAAATTCCAGCACATTTAAAAGCAATTGCTGAAGAAAAACGTATTGCACTTATTGAAGCTGTTGCTGAATTTGATGAAGAACTTATGATTAAGTATCTCGAGGGTGAAGAAGTCACAAATGATGAAATCAAACAAGCAATTCGTAAAGGAACATTAAAAGTAGAATTCTTTCCTGTCATTTGTGGTACATCTTTTAAAAATAAAGGTGTGAAAAAAATGATTGATGCTGTGATCGACTACTTACCATCTCCAGTGGATGTTGAAGCAGTTGTTGGTATGAATTCAAAAGGTGAAGAAGTTAAACGTAAACCAAGTGATAATGAACCATTCTCAGCGTTAGCATTTAAAGTGATGACAGACCCATATGTTGGACGTTTAACATTCTTCAGAGTCTATTCAGGAAAACTATCGTCTGGGTCATATGTTATGAACTCAACAAAAGATAAAAAAGAACGTTTCGGTCGTATACTTCAAATGCATGCGAACTCTCGTGAAGAAATTTCAGATGTGTATGCTGGAGATATCGCAGCGGTTGTTGGTCTTAAAGATACAACAACTGGGGATACACTCGTATTAGAAAAAGATGATCTCATCTTAGAATCCATGGTATTCCCAGAGCCAGTTATTAACGTTGCGATTGAACCAAAAACGAAACAAGATCAAGATAGAATGGCAACAGCACTCCAAAAATTATCCGAAGAAGACCCAACATTTAGAACGTTTACGGATCATGAAACAGGTCAAACCATTATTGCAGGTATGGGTGAACTTCACTTAGACATCATTGTAGATCGTATGAAACGTGAGTTTAAAGTTGAAGCAAATGTCGCACAACCTCAAGTATCGTATCGTGAAACCATTACATCAGACGCAGACATTGAAGGTAAGTTTGTAAGACAATCTGGTGGACGTGGGCAATATGGTCACGTTCAAATTAAATTTGAACCAAACCCCGGTAAAGGCTTTGAATTTGTTGATAAAATTGTTGGTGGTGTCATTCCAAGAGAATATATCCCGGCAGTATTTAAAGGATTAGAAGAAGCATTACCTAATGGTATCGTTGCTGGATATCCTGCAATTGATATTAAAGCGACACTTCATTTTGGATCCTATCATGATGTGGACTCTTCTGAAATGGCATTTAAAGTTGCAGCATCTATGGCACTCAAAAAAACAAGAGAGCTTGCACAACCAGCTATTTTAGAACCAATTATGGATGTTGAAGTCATTGTTCCAAATGATTATGTCGGGAATGTTATTGGGGATATTACATCTAGACGTGGACGTTTAGAAAAACAAGAACCTAGAGGAAATGCTGTTGCGGTACGCGCAAGTGTCCCTCTATCTGAAATGTTTGGATATGCAACGGCATTACGTTCAAATACGCAAGGACGTGCAAACTTCGCAATGCAATTTAAACAATATGAAAAATGTCCAAAGTCTATCCAAGAAGACATTATTAACAAACGCGGAATGAACTAATAAAAACTTGCAAAAAGTTTTAAAATACATTAAAATATGCATGATAAACATGCAACAAAAAAATTAGGAGGATTACCAGAAATGGCGAAACAAAAATTCGAAAGAACCAAACCACACGTTAACATTGGTACAATTGGCCACGTTGACCATGGTAAAACAACTTTAACAGCTGCAATTACAACAACATTATCTAAAAAAGGGTATGCTGAAGTTAAAGACTATGCATCTATTGACTCTGCACCAGAAGAAAAAGAACGTGGTATTACCATTAATACCGCACACGTAGAATATCAAACAGATTCACGTCACTATGCGCACGTGGACTGCCCAGGTCATGCTGACTACGTTAAAAACATGATTACAGGTGCTGCACAAATGGATGGTGCCATCTTAGTTGTATCAGGTGCAGACGGCCCAATGCCTCAAACACGTGAACACATCTTATTGTCACGTCAAGTGGGTGTACCTAAGCTTGTTGTATTCTTAAACAAAGCTGATATGGTTGATGATGATGAATTACTTGACTTAGTTGAAATGGAAGTACGTGAATTACTTTCAGAATATGACTTCCCAGGAGATGACATTCCAATTATTCGTGGATCTGCATTAGGTGCATTAAATGGTGAAGCACAATGGGAAGAAAAAATTGTTGAACTTATGGATGCTGTTGACACATACATTGATCAACCAGTTCGTGAAACTGACAAACCATTCTTAATGCCAGTTGAAGACGTCTTCACAATTACAGGTCGCGGTACAGTTGCGACTGGACGTGTTGAACGTGGACAAGTTAAAGTCGGTGATGAAATCGAAATTATCGGTATCCGCGACACTCAAAAAACAGTTGTTACTGGTGTTGAAATGTTTAGAAAATTATTAGACTACGCAGAAGCTGGAGACAACATTGGTGCATTATTACGTGGTATACAACGTGATCAAGTTGAACGTGGACAAGTTTTAGCAAAACCTAAATCAGTGAATCCACACAGCGTATTTGAAGCACAAGTATACGTTTTATCAAAAGAAGAAGGTGGACGACACACAGCATTTTTCTCAAACTACCGCCCACAATTCTACTTCCGTACAACAGATATAACTGGTGTCATTTCACTCCAAGAAGGTACTGAAATGGTGATGCCTGGTGACAACACAGTCATGACAGTTGAACTTATTCACCCAATTGCGATTGAAGAAGGAACAAAATTCTCAATTCGTGAAGGTGGACGTACTGTTGGAGCTGGATCTGTTACAAAAATTATTAAATAATGATTATAATCAAAACATGAAGTCAATGCTTCATGTTTTTTTTATGTAAAAATTTATAGTTCGCTGTTTTCAAGTGAAAGCAAAGGTAAGATATGATACAATATTATACATGGTAAAGTAAGGAGTTTATTATGATTGACACACACATACACTTAAATTTTGAAGATTATATTGACGACTTAGAAATTGTCATGTTGGACGCTGAAAAAGCGGGTGTGACACACATGATTGTTGTTGGAATCGACGAAGGTTCTTCGAGGTTAGCAATCGAATTATCAAAACAATATCCAAATCTTTTTGCATCTGTTGGCGTACATCCATCTGAATCAGAAAATATGTTTGAAATGCAAGCGACATCCACAGCTTTTATTGAAGATATGATACAAGAAAATAAAGTGGTTGCTATTGGTGAATGCGGTATTGATTTATATCATGAAGACGATCATTTAGAGTATCAAAAAGAAGTCTTCATAAATCAAATAGAACTAGCTAAAAAATATCACAAACCGCTGATCATACATTCGAGATCTGGTGTAAGAGAATGTATTGATATATTAAAACCATATCAAGGTCAAGTTACAGGCGTCTTTCATTGTTTTAATGGGACACTTGAAGAAGCGGATGAAATTTTATCACTTGGGTTTTATATCGGTGTGGATGGTCCTATAACATTTAAAAATGCTAAAGATGCAAAAGCGATTGCAACCCATGTACCCATTGAAAGATTACTAATTGAAACAGACGGACCTTATTTATCTCCAGAACCATACAGAGGCAGAAGAAATCAACCTGCAAATGTAAAATACATATTAAAAGCACTTGCTCAACTAAAAAATATGTCTGAATCTGATGTCGATGACATCACAACTCAAAATGCAAAAACACTGTTTTTGTTGCCTTAAGGAGGCATTATGAAAAAAACGCTAGGATTACTTATCACGATTCTTTCCATCATTTTTCTTATAGGGTGTTTTGACACGAGATCCGTGATTCCTTATGAATCACCATCTACTTATGAATCGATGCGTATTGAAATGATTGCAGAGGTGTCTCCTTCTGTGATCGTTGTAAAAACAGAAACAGGTCATGGATCAGGACTCATTTATAAACAAGAAGGTAATGTTTATTATGCAATCACCAATCAACATGTGGTTGAAGATGGTGGAGAAATGTCTATATATTTTGGTGGTACAAGAGATGAAATTAATGTAACAAAAGTGGCATCAAACGCTTTACTTGATGTTGCAGTGGTACAATTTGAAACTGAAGATCAACTTGTAGTTTATGATTCACGTGCCATCAATGGGGAAAAAATTGAAATTATTCGTGGTCAAGATGTTTATGCCATTGGTACACCTGAAAATTTAAATAAATTTAATTACGTTACACAAGGTGTCATTGCAATGGCATCCTTCCCATACAACGGCATCGATGATTTAGCGATTATGCATGATGCAGAACTCAATCCAGGGAACAGTGGTGGCCCACTATTTAATCTAAATGGAGAATTTATCGGAATCAATGTGGCAAAAATCCCATCCATTACTACAGAAACAGGTGCGATTGCAGCTGAAGGATTGAATTATTCATTGAATATTAATGAAATATACTTTAGATTTTTATCGACACTTGAAGAATCAGACTTTACAGTCATTGAAAGACGTCCAAGATTAGGGGTCACTGTTCAAGATTCTACAGTCTTCTTAGAAAATCCAGAAAATGATCCTAATTCGATCCCTTCAAATCAATTAGGTGTTGTTATTATTGGACTCGATGAAACAAGAGATGCCATTAATTATTTAGAAATTAACGACTTAATTATTCGTATGAATGGTAATGCCATTACAACCATTGCAGATCTTGCATCTGAATTAAGTGATGCCGCATTTGGGGATACACATGAAGTTACTGTTTTAAGAAGAGTAAACGGTACTTTTGTAGAATTAACATTTACAATTACACTTTCTTAATATGACACTTGTAGAACATTTAAGAAACAAATCCTTATCCATCAGTTTTGCTGAAAGTATGACAGGTGGTGCACTTTCAAAATATATCACACAGTTTTCAGGTGCATCCGATGTATTTAAGGGAAGCATTGTGTGTTATGATACACAAGTAAAAGTCGATGTATTGGGGATTTCACAACAGCTTATCGAGACACATGGTGTTGTCTCACATAATGTATGTGAGGCGATGGTCATTTCATGTAAAGAGATGTTTAAAAGTGATATTGCTGTCAGTATTACTGGTTATGCAGAGGGTATTCATAAAGATATTTTTGTGGGTATCTCATATAAAGACACACAAGTTTTTCATATCAAAAGAAAAGATCAAAACAGAACACAAATGATCGATGACATTGTGTTATGGATTCTAGATAAAATTTACGTGTTATGATTTTTGTATAAGCATTATCTTTATGATATAATGTTATTTGCGTAGAAACGTTACGCCACCTTGTCACATATACGTGACCAAAAGACCAGAAGGAGGAAAAGTATGAAAAAATACGAAGTGATGTACATCATACGTCCAAATGTTGAAGCAGAACAAGTAAAAGCACTTGTGAATCAATTCTCAGAATTGTTTTTAAGCAACAACAGCCAAGTGTTAGAACTCAAAGAGATGGGTTTAAAAGACTTAGCGTATGAAATCAATCATCATACAAAAGGATATTATGTTTGGTTAAAAGTTGAAGCAACGAATGAAGCTGTTGCAGAATTTAACCGTGTGGTTCGTATCACAGAAGACATTATCCGTTTTATTGTCGTGAAAGAAGGCGAATAAAATGATGAACCGTGTTATTTTAGTCGGTCGCATAACAAAAGATCCAGAGCTTAAAAAAACGGCTCAAGATATTTCAGTTATAAACTTTACGATCGCAGTAAACAGAAATTACACTGATCAACAAGGTGAGAAACAAGCAGATTTTATTTCATGTGTTGTTTGGAGAAGACAAGCAGAGAATGTTGCTAAATATGTTTCTAAAGGCATGTTGTTAGGTGTTGAAGGACGTATTCAAACACGTCAATATGAATCCGAGACAGGCATGAAATATATTACCGAAGTCTTGTGTGATTCAGTTCAATTTTTAGAAAATAAATCTTCAAATCAATCTTTTGAAGATTCATCATCAACAAAGTCGCAAAGCGATGAGTTTTATGAAACTTCTAAAAAACTCGCAGCTGAAGATGACTTACCATTTTAAGGAGATAATCAATGAGACCAGGAAATTATAGAGATCGTGGTGGATTCAAACGTCGTAAGAAAGTATGCTACTTTACACAAAACAAAGTAACACATATTGATTTTAAAGATGTAGAACTACTTAAACGATTTATTACTGAACGTGGTAAAATCTTACCAAGACGTGTCACAGGGACAACTGCTAAATGGCAACGTCCACTTGCAATTGCAATTAAACGTGCGCGTCATATGGCGTTATTACCATTTGTGAAAGACTAAAAAAAAAACCTCTTGAATGAGGTTTTTTTTCATTTTTTCAACATAAAAAAACATCGTTTGATACAATCATTTGATATAATAATTGATAAGAGGCGACCATGAGAAAAATTTTCGTTGCGCTATTTGCAATCGTCTTTGCAATACTCGCGGCATATGTCTTTCTAATTGTATTACCGAATAATATTGAAAACCAGTATCTGTATTTAGGTGTTGGTATTATAGCGCTACTTTTATCTGCAACAATGATTTTTTCATTTTTTTCTGCTCAAATGAGAGAAAAAATTAAACGATTAAACCATAGAATAGAACTATGGAGTCGTGTCTCCTATCACGTAAATCAAGTGGGAGATGAATTATTTAATAAATTACCAATAGTAATGATTGCGTTAGATGATAATAATGATATTAGTTTTGCAAATACATTTTCAAAAGAAAAGATTTATCAGC
>CAXRJA010000004.1:0-3524 GCA_964230965.1 Acholeplasmataceae bacterium
TTACAGTCTTTAGTCCACCAGTTGATTATGATCCTGCTACAGGAACTTTTGGATAAAAATTATGATGAAAGATTTTGAAGATAAATTAAATGACCTACTAGAATTGCCTTCTGATATTGCGATTGCAAAAGAACCTCTTGAAAGAAAAGTTATAAATTCAGATGAAAATGATTTAGATAATGATTATAAGTACGCCCGTGAAAACATGTACAATATCATTGAACGAGGACAAGATGCAATTGATGAATTACTACAAGATGCAAGAGATAGTGGTAATGCAAGAATGTATGAAGTTGTAGGTCAATTAATTAAAACAGTCGGTGAACAAAATAAAGATTTAGTCAATCTTCACAAACAAGTCAAAGACATTACTAACGAACAAAAAGCATCACCAAACAATGTAACAAATGCATTATTTGTAGGAAGTACCGCAGAACTTCAAAAGATGCTCAAAGATAAAAAAGAGTAATGGCTCATTTAGGTCAAAAAGATAGAAAAGATCCATTAAATCCAGTATTCGTGAGATATATTACGAATAATAAAGACTGGGAAAAATTGACTATTAAAACTGAGAATGGTCAATTTGCTGATATGTATCGTAAAGAAGGTACATCTTTAGTCGAAATGGACATAAGAATTAATCCTAGAACAGAAGTAAAGTTATTAAAAAATGAATTTGAAGAAATCGATAATAAGAAATATGTAGAGATTGAATATACTGGTAAAAAAGGTTTTGTATTAATTTCTAAACTTAGAAAACCTACAGATCAACAAGGAAGAGAACGACCGCCCAAGTTAGAAATTTTAGCAGAGACTTTTACAGAGGGTGGAAATCTAACAGAGATTACTGTTCTAACTCAAAATCATGTAGAAGTAATGAGTTTTGATTCTTTTGATCAACTTAAAAAAAGTATCATCGATGGTGCTGAGAAAAAATTAAGAAATACAAATTCTTTTGTTATTGAAAAGATAAAAACATATTTAGATCAAACTGATTTAACGACTATTGATCTTAACGGAGTTGATGATAGTCATATTGATGAACTTGGTGTTTACTTTGGTGAAGTGTTGGTAGGTCTTTTAGCATTTAAAAATCAACTTAAAAATGTTGCGACTCCAAGTGATATGTTAAGTACAGATTTAAGAATGTTTGCTATTCCGACTGATCCAGCATTTAAATTGGTCGATAGTGTTTTGATGTACAAAGACAATACTACTGTAAGTGTGTCTAGTAAATATGGTGCAGGTGCCGCCGCATCATTTATGACAAATGTATTACCATATGGTATGAAGTTTTATAGAACTTATGATGATTGTTTTTTTAAAAAAATGTGTAAGACCGCTACTGGTATGGGGTTTACTTCCGAACAAGTAGGCGGTGATAGATTTGCAAAGTCTAAAAATATTATGATGGAAGTAGGTATAAGAGATATCTTGGGAATTAAAACATCAACTGTAAAAAATACTAATCATTCAGTATATCATTCAATCAAAAAAATTGCTACTGGTAAAGATGTTACGCCAAAAGAAAATCAAGAGTTAGATGAGGTTATAGGTGCGGTTGAAGAGTATTTTGAAAAAAGAAAAGGGTTTAGTGGAGGATCTTCTGTTATAACAACAATTAGAGATAATTATCCTGTTTCAATACCAACATTTTTTAATTATACAGTTTCACATCATTTAGAAAACGATTCTAAATCAAAAACATATGTAGAAAATATAATCGGCGGTAAAAGTTTTTATCAAGCAAATTTAGACAAGTCTCTCTGGAGAAAAGGCGAGATACTAATTAAGATGGTGTATCCTAAAAGTGCAAAACTCAAAATACTTGGTTCAATGTCAAGTGCTACAGATTATACAACAAAACAAGGAATGCTTAACTACGAGTTAAAATGAAAACATATCTAGGAAATCCCTTACTGAAAGCGGCATATGTAAATGTCGAATATGATGAAGACACGCTTAAAGAATTTATGAGATGTGCAGAAGATCCTGTGCATTTTGCTAGAAAGTATGTACAAATTGTACACGTAGATAGAGGATTAGTACCGTTCGACTTGTATGATTATCAAGAAGAAATGGTTAAAACATTTCATGATAGTCGTTTTGTGATTTGTAAGATGCCAAGACAGACAGGAAAATCCACTACAATCGTATCTTATCTTTTACATTATGCTCTTTTCAATGAGCAAACAAATATTGCGATTCTTGCTAATAAAGGTTCAACTGCAAGAGATATTCTACAAAGACTTAAAACTGCATATGAACATTTACCAAAATGGTTACAACAAGGTGTAGTTGTATGGAACAGAGGAAACATTGAATTAGAAAATGGTAGTAAAGTCATAGCCGCTTCAACATCATCATCGGCGGTTCGTGGTAGTTCATTCAATATCATTTTTATGGACGAGTTTGCTCATATTGATCCTCCAAGCCTTGCAGAAGAATTCTTTACTTCTGTATATCCTACAATCTCTTCTGGTACATCGACAAAAGTTTTTATAGTATCAACTCCGAAAGGATTGAATATGTTCTATAAGATGTGGGTTGATGCTGAAGAAGGGCGAAGTAATTATGTTCCAATTGAAGTGCATTGGTCTCAAGTGCCTGGTAGAGATGAGAAGTGGAAAGAAGAGACTATAAAAAATACGAGTGAAATTCAGTTCACTCAAGAATACGAATGTGAATTTATCGGTTCACAAAATACACTTATTGCGGCATCGAAATTAAGAAACATGCCGTATAAACCACCAGTAAGAAAAGCAAATGGTGTAGATGTTTACGTAGAAGTAGATCCAGCACGTTCTTATGTGTGTACCGTTGATACTGCTAGAGGACGTGGACAAGACTATTCTGCTTTTTCTATTTTTGATGTTTCAGAATTTCCATATCAACAAGTCGCAAAATATAGAGATCCAAATATTTCTCCACTGATGTTTCCGAACATTATTGAGAATGTTGCGAGGTATTATAATCAAGCATACATCTTAGTTGAGATAAATGATATTGGTGGTCAAGTTGCAGACATATTGCATCATGATTTAGAATATCCTAATATATTTCAAACAAGTGTACTAGGTCGTTCAGGACAAACTCTTGGTGGTGGATTTGGGAAAGGTGCCCAACTTGGTATTAGAACAACAAAAGAAGTAAAAAGAAAAGGTTGTTCAAATACAAAAGATCTAATCGAAGGCGATAAACTTTTAATATGGGATTTAGATACTATCAATGAATTGACAACGTATGTCGCAAAAGGTCAGAGTTTCGAAGCAGATGAGGGATATCATGATGATTTAGTGACAACTATAGTTCTTTTTGGTTGGTTGGTAAATCAAAAATATTTTACCGAAATTACAGATCTTGATTTACGTGAAAAGATGTTTAAAGAGCAACTAGCCGAAGCAGAAGCACAAATGCTACCATTTGGTTTTATTGATGATGGTAGAAATTCATTTGAAGTGGAGACAGTTCAAATGGGTGGTGAAACTTGGATAGTTGATGAAAAATATTCTAATGATTATCTG
>CAXRJA010000005.1:0-2999 GCA_964230965.1 Acholeplasmataceae bacterium
TTTGTGACTAAGATGTCATCTTCGATACGAATACCAATAGCTTCTTCTTCAATGTAAATACCAGGTTCAACGGTGAGCACCATACCTTCTTTAAGTGGCATATCATAATCACAAGGATCATGAACATCCAATCCTAAATGGTGACCTAACCCATGGTAATAATATTTTGCGATATCCTCTTTTTCCCTAATTAAACCGATATTCAAAGCTTTCTCAGCGAGTTTTTCCTTACCTAAAGCTTTGAATTCTGCAAAAGATTTACCAGGTTTGATCCATGCAATCATTTCTTGGTTGACGTCTAACACAAGTTGATAAAGTGCTTTTTGTCTATCTGTAAATTTACCAGATGCTGGATATGTTCTTGTGATATCTGCATTATATTGTTTGAATTGTGCACCTAAATCACACAAGACGAGGGCATTATTTGGAATGTCGTCATTGTTATCGATGTAATGAAGAATTGTCGCATGTTTGTCACTGGCAATGATGGTATCAAATGCTTCTTTTGAATGTTGTTTGTTAAGTTCATATACAAAAGCGGCATGTAGCAAATGTTCTTTTTTTGTTTGTTTTAAAGTGTTTACAACTCCTTGAAGACCATCATTAGTTATTTTAATTGCTTCTTTGATTTGTTGGATTTCTTCAATATTTTTTAATGTTCGCATTTGTTTTAATGTATGAGAGCTTGATTGAATTGTAATCTCTGGATAGTTTGACTTTAATTGATTAGAAAAGTTGACAATATCTTGGCAGTGTCTATCCGTTTGAGAAATATCTAAATAGACTTGCTTGATTTCGCCATAGTTCGATGTTCTCAATGTTGTAAATATGGAAGCATGAAAGTCATCAAATGTCGCGCAATCTCGTACATCTGTTATACCTGTAATCTTTTTGATCGCATCAAAAGAAGGTAAAATACCCTCCCATTTTTCCTTCTCCTTAGACCGAGTAGGCGCAAATAAGATCACATCTTCTTTTTTGTGTTTAATTAACACAAGAACACTTTGATGTAAATCTAAACCTGTTAAATAGAAAAAGTTTTTATTGACTTGAAATGGATAATGCTGATCGGCAGTCTTTATAATGGCATTGCCACTAAAAAAATAGGCGATACTTTGCTGATCCATCGATGAAAAAAGTTGTTTGATGCGTGATTGCATGATTTTATCCTTTTAATACTGATTTCAATATCGATTGACTCGTTGAAACAAGTTGGGTAACTTCTTCTTGTTTGTTTCCATGGAATCCATAGTAAACTTTAAGTTTAGGTTCTGTTCCACTTGGTCTCAAAATAATGAATCCTTCTTGATAGCGATATTCTAATACATTTGATCTTGGTAAGTCAAGAGCGAATGCATGTCCATCTTTCATCCCTTGACCGGTAGCATAATCTCTTGTGTCGATGAGTGACAGATGTGGCATTTCAAGTGGCTTTATTCTTAAATCATCGAGTAATTGTTTCATGGTTTCTTTTCCTTGAATACCTTCAAAGAAAAAGTTGTCTGTTATTTCGACGTAATAACCGTATGTTTCATAAATTTGGTTTAAAACATCGATAAGTGTGAGGGTTTGTTTTTTATAATATCCAACCATTTCACTTAGCATTAAACATGCTTGAACAGCATCTTTATCTCGTACTTTATCTGAAATGAGGGATCCATAAGATTCTTCACATCCAAAAACATAAGGCGCTGTATGAAGTTCCGCTTGTTCACCTATAAACTTGAACCCTGTGAGTGTTTCAATAACATTTAAGTGATAGGAGTTTGCGATATTTTTTATTAAATCTGATGTCACAATCGTTGTATAAACTTGACCATCTTTTGGTAAAGTGCCTAATTGTGATCTTTCGTTTAGTATATAAAATAATTCTAAGGCGGCTGTTTGATTACCCGTGAGTAATTCATATGTACCTTGATGTTTTACCGCCACACCAAGTCTATCCGCATCTGGATCTGTGATGAATAATACATCACTATCAGTCTTTTTGGCAAGCGCTAATCCATTGATAAATGCTTTTTGTTGTTCTGGATTTGAAGATGCAGTATACGTAAATAGTGGATCTGGAACTGATTCATTGATTTCTTCATGAACATGAAATCCATGAGATCTTAATATTCTTGGAATCACTGTTGATCCTGTCCCATGTAAAGGCGAGTAACTTATTGTGGTTGGGAAAAGGTCTTTGTGAAGACGTATACTTGCAATATCATCGAGATAGATAGAATCAAAATCTTCATGAATCCAGTCGATTTGAGATGCTTGACCTTTTGGGATTCCAAAAATATCTGTAATTGATTTTATTTCTGCGATCACTGCATCTGCTTCAATTAAATTAATTTGTGCTCCCGTATGATTATATGCTTTAAAGCCATTATCTTCTTTAGGATTGTGTGATGCTGTTATCATGATGCCACCTACTGCTTTGAAATGTCTCACAGCATAACTTAACATCGGTGTTGGACGTAAAGATTCAAATACATGGACATCAAATCCATCATGAATCATTACTTTTGCACTTTCAATGGCAAATGTTTTTGAATGCATTCGATTATCATAACTAATCACTACTGAACCTGTACCAAATTGTTTTTTCAAATACATTGAAAAACCTTTTGCTGCTTGTGCAATTGTATATATGTTGAGCCTTGAAATGCCAACGCCCATTTTATCTCTTAAACCACCTGTACCAAATTCGAGTGGATAGGTAAATCGCTCTTTTATCTCATCATCCGTTAACGATAAAAGTTCTTTTTTTAAGTCTTGATCTAAGTCTTCATATTGTTTCCATAGTTCATAAGTTGCTTGCGGATGCATGTTTTACCTCATTTTTTTGATATATTTGATAGAGTCCTTTTAAGACGAGTTCTTTTTCTAATGTATGGGGCGTTTTTACAATGTTTGATATGAGTGGTGCTATTCCACCTGTAAGTATAATTTGAAGGGATTTACCAACTTCATTTTCAATATCTTTAATCAGTCCATCAATTTGTGCTGCA
>CAXRJA010000006.1:0-8116 GCA_964230965.1 Acholeplasmataceae bacterium
ACCCTGATAATTTGGATAATAATCCACTTTTTAATTGTACTTCAGAGTTCCGATCTTTAGGAGCTTGTTTTTTTAAATATTGAAATAGAGGATGTGCATGTTTTCCATTCACATTGATTTTTGCAAATGTCTTAAATGTCGTATGATAGGATAATTCGCAAACTGTTTGAATATCTTCATTACTTTGAGGTGCTTGATTCATGAATTGGTTACATGGGAAATCTAAAATTTCAAAACCTTGATCTTTATATGTATCATATAACTTTTGAAGGCCCTTATATTGACCGACCAACCCACATTTTGGTGCCGTATTGACAATAAGTAATACGTTCCCTTGATATGATTTTATTGATATATTTTCATGTGTATGTGTCTCTACTTTAAACGGAAAGACTGACATAACATCTCCTTTTTATAATGGTCGGGACGACAAGATTTGAACTTGCGACCTCTTGGACCCCATCCAAGCGCGCTACCAAGCTACGCCACGTCCCGTCCTTTAGGTGATTTCACAAGTATCATCATCACAGACATCTTGACGTTTTTCAAGTTGTTTTGCATATGTAAATGCTTGAATAAGTTGATGTACTTTCTGATACCCATACATAGGTTGTGTCCCATTAATACGCATGTGTGGAATACGGTGAATCCCTTTTAATATCGCATTTTCACGATTAGAATCAACTTGTGTTAAATATTTATCCGAATGCAATACCTCGAGAATTTTCTCTTGAGGTATATTGAGCTTTAAACACGTATCTAATAAATATTGATGATCTGATATGTCTTTTTGATGCTCATAGTAATCTATTAATACTTGTGTTACGAATACATGTTGGACATGGTTGATTTTAGCGAGATGTGATAAGCGATGGATATCGGTTGTTGGAAATGGTCTTTGATCTTTGATGACATTAAAATCTTTAAAAAATGATTCAACCTCGCTTTTGTCAATAAGTAAATGTTTGGCGATGACATCATAAAGTGATGTTTCTTCTCCTGCAGCCATTTTAGGAATCATTTCATAACTTCTATATAAAATATCTATATTTTGATCTTGATATTGTGCCAAAGCCTCTACTAATGATTTTTGAAGTAAATAGCTTTGTGGGCACATAAAATCGAACCAAATCTCTATTGTCATACTACTCCGTACGCAGTGCTACCACTGGATCTTTTCTTGATGCTATTTTAGCAGGAATAAAGCCTGCAATCAAGGTTAATGCAATGCTTAAGAGTATCAATGTGAATGCAGTCAGTGGATTTAAGACTGCAATATTTTTTATATCTGCAAGGTTTTCTATGAGTTTGTTGATGATTGGATTTAGGATCACTGTCACAATAATCCCGAGTGTTCCAGATAAAAAGCCTATAATCATTGTTTCGGCGTTAAAGACACGTGTAATATCTTTTTTACGAGCACCAATCGCTCTTAATATTCCGATTTCTTTTGTTCTTTCAATGACGGATACATACGTAATAATACCAATAAGTACTGACGATACTATAAGTGAGATACCCGATAATGCTACTAATAGATACGTGATGTTCGTTACAATTTGAGACAAATATGATGATAATGTTTGAGTAAAATCGGTATAAATAATTTTTCGATACACCTCACTATCAGGTATATCATCGTTATACGCTGATAAGTATGCAGCAACATCCTCTTTAGCTTCAAAATCATTGGCATAAATCGTAATTTGACTTGGAAATTGTTTCGCACCTAAATATTGTAATAAATTAATCACATCACTTCTTCTTGTATAGGTTGAATCATCAAAAACTGAAAGATATGGTCCTTCAGTACCACCTGCCTCTAAATTCGACTGTAACGCTGTAATAATCGGTGCATCTTCTGAGACATCTAAAATATGATCGATGACCGCTTGGGTATATCCAAATCCTTCTGATAGAAGTTCTGAGTCAACGCCTTCTTGAATACGAATGACACCAACGATGTTTAAATTAACAGCTTCACTTGAAGCGTATGCAACACTTGCATCAGAATAAAATTTGCCATTCTCTCCTTGTTGATAATAAATGCCACTATGGACAAGTTTGAAATCCATATTGACTAAATCTTCAAATAAGATTTCTTCTTCGCCTTCAAAACCAAGATTTTCTAAAATAAAATCTCTAAGTTGGTTTCTATTAGAAACAATGATCACCATTTCTAAAGCATCATCTTGTGGAAGACGACCATACAAAACATCATACTGACTTGCAATTAATTCAGGATTGTCCGTATTTAATTGACGCATCCGTATACTTCCAGAAGACACTCTTCTCACAACACCATCTAATTCTCTTAAAATAAATGGTTCTGCATCATAACGATATGCAACATCTTGATACAAAGACGCATCTAATCCCTCTAGATAGGACATATAATCCTCTGTAAGAACATTAAAATGCGTATAATTCGATATTTGTTGAACAGGTGTATAAGGTGTCACAAACAAACTATTAGGAAATAATGGCGCTGGATTTGTATCTTCAAATATCGGTGGTCCTGTTGGTAAGGTATCCGGTAAGATTAATGTTTGTTCTTCAATGGTAATTGGTACAGCAGATAATAACTCTTGTTGGACATTCGTGATATAAAGTTGAAATCCATTAGATATCGATAGAATTAGGGCAATACCAATAATACCAATGGATCCAGCAAATGCCGTAATAACAGTACGTATTTTTTTTGTTAGTAAATTTTTTAATGATAAACTAAGTGCTGTTAAATAAGACATTGCTGTTTTCTTTTTAACATGAACCTGTTGATCATTTACATTTGCATTATGAGGTTTTGAATCCGATATGATTTCACCGTCTAAAAATTCAATAATACGATCGCTAAAATGATTTGCTAAATCAGGATTGTGTGTCACCATAATGACCAATCTCGTTGTAGAAATTTCTTTAAGTAATGTCATAATCATTTTAGACGTTTTTGAATCAATAGCACCTGTGGGTTCGTCAGCTAAAATAATATCAGGATCATTGACAAGTGCTCTTGCAATGGCAACGCGTTGTTGTTGCCCACCAGAAAGTTGATTTGGTTTTTTTAATAATTGATCTGATAATCCAACTGAAACAAGTGCTTTTTTAGCTTTTTCTAAACGAATTGATTTCGTCTCACCTGATAAAGTTAATGCAAGTGCCACATTTTCTATCACACTTAAATGAGGAATAAGATGATAGTTTTGAAAGACAAATCCAATACGATGATTTCTATATTGATCCCAATCTGGATCCTTAAATGCCTTTGTTGAAATGCCATCAATTCTTAAATCACCTTCAGTATAGCGGTCAAGACCACCGATAATGTTGAGCATGGTTGTTTTACCACATCCAGATGGTCCTAAAATAGAAACAAATTCTTTTTCTCTAAATGTCAGCGTTATATCTTTTAATGCAATCACATCATTGGATTTTAATGGATATATTTTTTTTATTTTAATCAATTCTAACATAATGCCTACTCCCTATTTCCATTGTATCAATCGTCTATATATTTCTCACATGGTTCACATGTTTTACATAATATTCTTCAATTAAAAAGCACCATTAAGGTGCTTTATATATATTCTTCCCTTGCATCCATGTTTCAGATACTTTCAATGTTTTTAAACGATCATGATGAATATTCAATATATCTTCTTTGAATACAACAAAATTGGCAGGATACGTAGGTTTTAAATACCCACCTTTGTGCTTTGAAAGTATCCAAGCATGAGTGGTATAAGCCTTGACTGCATCATAACGTGACATACATTGATCTTTCTCATGTATCTCCCCTACATTTCTTGTCTCTGCTGCATATATTCCTAATAAAGGATTGGGATCTTCAACAGGTGCATCTGAAGAATAACCGTATTTAATACCTATATCGTGATACGTTTTAAAGGGGAATACCATGGTTGGAGTGTCTTTAAATAAAGAGAGTGTGTGGGGTAAATCAGTTGTTAAAAACTGCGGTTGTATATCTAAAAAAACATCGAGTGTTTTAAGTATATCGATCGCTTCTTGATTCGCATAACTTGCATGAATCACGCGGTCAAAGAGACCCTTTTTAACAGGGATATCTCTAAGTATCTCAGCAACTTCTAATAATCCTTGATCCCCAATAACATGAATTGCGACTGCCATGTTTGCCTTTCTTGTTAGCCTCAATTGCGCTTCAAATGTTTCCTTCCTCGTGATTCGCATACCATAGGTATTATCAATATAAGGTGTTGACATCAATGCAGTTTTTGAGCCAGTTGTTCCATCATAAAACATTTTAACTGCGCCAAGTTCTACATAATCATTTTCTACGATAGGACGACGCATATGATCGTTTAATGTTTGATGATGCACAAGTAAATGATTATAAAAAGGATGTGACTGACTTGCTTGAAAAAATGCTTGAAGTGTATCATGATAACCATTGAAGTAATATAAATCATCACTGTGACCAGCGATAATCCCATAAGTATTCAGTTTCTTGTATGCTTTCATCAAAAATGAAGTGAGTGTATCGATGGAATTTTTTGGTATGGATTGAAGCGCAATGGTCGCATCTTCTTCTTTTAAAATACCATCTTCACTTTCAAATTGCATGATTTCAAGTGCTTTAGAATTCAGCGTCATCCCATGATAATCTTCGTGTCTTAAATATATCGGAATTAGCGTTGAAATGTCATCTAAATCTTTTTTGTTGATGTTCATACTTGGTTTATAGTGTTCTATGTAAATCATGTTTAAGTTTAGGTATTTTTTGATAAACATGAGGACATCTTGTTTGTTTAATAAACCTTTAATTTGAAGACGTGATAAAAATTGTCCATATCCCATCAAATGAAGATGACAATCCACAAATGCGGGATAAACAAATTGTCCTTGCATATTGATGTCAATGATGTCATTGATATCATTTTTATTCGTCGTAATAAACCCTTCTTGATTCACATATAACTCATGAACCGATTCTAAACCATCCATTGTGTAAAAAGTGCCATTGAAAAGTCTATACATTGTCGATCTCCTGACATAATTTTTTTGCGTCATCATAACGAAAGCCTTGTTGCATCGCAATCCTTATCCATTGTTGACACTTATCAAAAGCTTGTCCTTTTAATTTAGATTGTTTTTTTAGCCATAGTTTTTTTAGTGCAACTGCTTCATTTTCTGTTGATGTCGTTATGCTTTCAAGATGTGTTTGAATATCAGATTGTTCATACCCCAATTGACTAGCATAAACGTAACATTTTTGACGTTTTTTTGCATGTGATAATTGATTATTTTTTTGAATACATGATGCGATGACTTCTTCAAGTCTTTGCTGAAAATCCACATCTTTCAATTGTGCTTCTACCGCTTTTGAATGGACCCCTTTATTTCTTAAAGAAAAGAGAATTTTCTTTGGTCCAAAATATTTATGACTTTGAATATAGCGTTTGATATAATCTGCATCATTCACATATTGTTTATCTTTTAATGATTGAATGACTTGTGTAATGACGACTTGATCTGAAGACTGTTTTTCTAAGTGCGTAAACACTTCACTTACAGTATGTTGTCTTTTCAAATATGTTTTTGCAGATTGATAAAGATTTTCATATAAGCGATCTTTTTGTATGAGATGCATGGTTTCATCTGATATAACCATCCCAACTTTTAATTGATATTTCAAAAAAAGTGCATATGATATAACGAGTGTCTCTCGCTCTAAATCAACATGCACATCTTCTTTAACAAACGTGTAATTTTTTACAATCATGAATAGCGACCTACAACATATTCCAATTCTCGATCATAAGAAATATCATATTGCACGCTTAAAAATAAATCATAAATATGTTGGAACGTTTCAAAATCGATGATGCCACTTATTTGGATGGATGCTAAATTTTGAATGTCCTTAATGGCATTTTCTATGTCTGTATCAAAATAGCCATCCGTTCTTAAATCAAGCTTATAGTAAAGATTAATAACACGGATTATATCCTTTAATGGTTCATAAACTTGATCTTTTTCCATAATGGTCTCATACTTCAATTCAATAATGTCTTCTATTTTATCTATGGGTGTTAATATGATATCAATCGGATCTTCTTGAATCGTTACTTGATCTTTATATGTCCAAATACCCTCTGTATAAACAAGTACGTAGGATGTATCATTTATTTCTGTGAGTGGTATTTGATTTTGGTAAACAAATTTGCCAAATGTTTCTTCTCCATACACATCATAACCATATGATTGAAGTGATGCAGCAAGAACTTCACTTGCGGATGCTGAAAAACGATTGACCAATACAACAATTTCGTAAGGTTTAGGCTCTGTGAGTCCACCTTTATAATTTGTAATGTTGCCATCATTATCTATGAGTGAAAAATAATTAACAGATGCATCATACGGTAAGAGTTGTTGAATAATGCCAGAAGGTAAACTACTATTTCCTTGATTGTGTAATGCCGTTAAACTACCACCTGGATTGTTTCTTAAATCAATAATAAGTGTGCCATTTTCATCAAGCCCTTGTGTCTCTAAGTATGCCAATGTTTCTTTGAATGCTTGAGCAGTACCAATATTGTTTTCATCCACATATGGATTAAATTGCTGAATGGAAATATACGATACATTGGTGTTGATAAACTGATGTGCTGTGACATTCGTATCTTCTAAAATATCATATGTAATCGTAACATCTCTTAAATTACCAATGGCATTTCTAACTTCAAATGTGACAGTATGATCTAAAATTGCTTGTTCTCTTAATATTTCTGTGACAGCATTAATATCATTAAACTCCACAAAAGATACTCCATCTTTGATACCCAGTATTTGATCTCCTGGATATAATTTTTGATATGATGGACCTTTATATACGACATGCCGTACAACAGGAATATTGTCTACAAAATCAATGTATATGCCTAATCCTACTTGATTACGAACAAGTGTTGATGTTGATGGATTATAGGCATCAATTCTTGTATATGGATCATTAAAATAACTACCATAGTAGGCTACGATTGCATCCATGGAAGCAATATAAGCTTCTAGTGTTGCAGTGTCATCTAAATTGTAATAGTAATGATCTTCTAAGGTTGATGTAATTGTTTCATAAATATCAGACCCCTGACTAAATAGACGATCAGGAAATATGTCTTTTATGGCAAATCCCGCAGCAAAAGATAAAAAGATTGCCGCTAAGAAAAAGAGTCCGATCCATTTTTTTTCCATAACGTATCTCCTTATGCTTTTAAATAAGCATTGATAAATAAATCAATATCGCCATCCATCACATCATGAATGAGTGCTGTTTCAGCATCCGTTCTGTGGTCTTTTACCATTTGATATGGATGAAATACATATGAACGTATTTGAGATCCCCATCCAATTGTTTGTTGATCCCCTTTAAGTTGTTTTAACTCTAGTTCTTGCTTTTTGATTTCTACTTGAATAAGTTTCGCTTTTAACATTTTCAAAGCAGTCTCACGATTTTTAATTTGTGAACGTTCATTTTGACATGTGACGACAATATTTGTCTTTAAATGCGTGATACGAACGGCAGAATCAGTCGTATTCACGGATTGACCACCTGCACCACTTGAACGATACACATCAACTTTAATATCTTCATCTTTAATTTCGATTTCAACATCATCATCAATTTCTGGCATGACTTCACATGACGCAAAAGAAGTATGACGTCTCTGATTGGAATCAAATGGTGAGATTCTTACTAATCGATGAACACCATGTTCCGCTTTTAAATAACCATATGCATAATCACCTTTAATTCTCAAGGTCACACTTTTGATTCCTGCTTCTTCACCTGCAAGGTAATCCAATAGTTCAACTTTAAACCCTTGACGTTGCGCATATCTTTGATACATACGATATAACATATCAGCCCAATCCTGAGATTCTGTACCACCGGCTCCTGGATGAATTTCTAGTAAGACATCATGATCATCATACTGGCCAGATAACAACACTTCTATTTCATATGCCTTCATTTGTGTCTCAAATGCATCCATCTCAGAAACTAAAAGTTCAAATAAACTCGCATCTTCTTTGGATTCATCTGCAAGCATACGTATATCTTCAAACATTGTTTTAAGTG
>CAXRJA010000007.1:0-3422 GCA_964230965.1 Acholeplasmataceae bacterium
AACAATGAATCTAATGTAGGTCTCATGAGATCAACATAAGAAACTAAAAAAGTCGGTATGGTGATGTCCATATAACTTATGATAAAGATTTCTTTGTAAACCATTGTAATATAACTTAGAATGAAAAGAATGGTTAAAATCAATTTTGAAGGCGTTGATTTTGAGACTGTTAATGTTAATAATAATAAACTCAACATCAATGCAGATGCAATCATGAATCCATCTAAAAATTCAAAGTTTTGTAAAAGATCTTGAATTGGCTGTAGTAATGACTGTAATTGATCGATAAAAATGACAGTTACATTCGCATCAAATATAAAATGCAATAATAAACGTGAAAAAACTGCTAGTAAAGTCAAAAAGCTAAGTGTTCTCATTAATTTAGTAAACCAGGATGTACGCTTTTTGTTTAGACTCTCTTGTATTTGAACTACAATTTGTTGTTTTTTCATTATTTACTCCTATTGACTATTTTATCATAATGTCTTTCATATTTAAATCAATTTTGGCAAAATTTTAAACAATATCATTTAATACGTTAAAATCACCTTCTACAATAAGTCCTAATTTTCTTAAGAGAAGATCAAATACATACACGAGCGCAACACCACCAAATAAGATAATAACCATCGATAGAAATGCATTTATGCTATAGTTCATTTCAAATAGCGTTTGAAGAGGACCAACAAGCCCTGCTGTCCCCATACCTGCGCCATACGCTGTTGTTTCAATCTTAAATAACAATACCAGTATTGGGGCGAGTACGGCAGATGCAACAATGGTTGGTATCCAAATCACTGGTTTTCTTAAAATATTTTTAAATTGAAGCATCGATGTTCCAAATCCTATCGATAATACCATTCCTAGTGAATTATCTTTTCTTGATTGAAAAGAAAATCCGATCATTTGAATCATTGTTCCAACCACTGCAGCGCCACCAGCAATCCCAGATAATTGAATTGTAATTGCAATCGCTGCAGAGGATAATGGTGATGTGAGAAGCATCCCCATCGATACCGCAATAATGATGCTCATTGGAAGTGGTGCAACCGTTGTAGCAGTATTAATAAATGATTTGATTGCTTCGATAAAAGCAAAGAGTGGTGCACTATAAACAAACGTTGAAAGTGTTGCTAAAATCACAGCTGTTAAAGGAATCAGTAAAATATCCACAGGTGTTTTCTTTTTTAAAATGACTTGCATGAGAAGTAACGTTGTAATAACAACAAAATAAACCGTAAGTGGTTCATTATAAACAGCTGTTGGACCATCAATATTCGCAACCTGAATCCCATTTGCAAACGTCACTCTAAATGATGTTGCAATGCCACCTACAATCGCTGTTGTGACAAGCTTAATACCTTCAAACTTGAGTGCGATTCCAATACCTAAACCAATACCAGCACCCATCAATAACGATAACGTATAGTAAATCGGATTAGTTAAAAACGTCAATCCAAGTAATTTTCCAATTTGATCAATGATGACACCAACAATAAGAGTCGAAAACAATCCATACGTCATCCCATTCATGGTTTTCATTGCAAATGCTTGAAGTTTTTTCATAATTTCTCCTTTCACCTTAAAAGGTGGTCCCCGCGGCCGGACTCGAACCAGCACGGATTGCTCCACCAGATTTTGAGTCTGGCACGTCTACCAATTTCATCACGCGGGGATAAATCACATATAATCTAACACATCTAGGCCTAAAAGTCTCATACTTTGATTTAAAATGATGCGTGTTGCTTCAACTAGTGACAACATCATTTTAGAACGATTCACATCATCAGTAATCATTTTTTCATGACCATACCAGGAGTTAAAGCTTTGACTCACAGCAAGTGCATATCGAGCAATGATACTAGGTTGATATGCTTCTCTTGCGCGTATTAGCGTATCTTCAAATTGATTGAGTATCATGGCGAGTTGTAATGCACGTTCACTAGAAATATCGATTGAATCGTTAAATTCTGGTGTAAGCTGTCTTAAAAGTGCTGCCATACGTACACTAGAATATTGTAGATACGGACCTGTTTGACCTTCAAATTTTAACATGTTATCTAAGTTAAATTCAACATTTAAATGTTTTTCATTTTTTAAATCATTAAATATAATGGCACCAACCGCGACCGATTTTGCGACGTTGTCTTTATTTTCTAGAGTTGGATTTTTTTCTTCTATGGCTTGTTTAGATAATGCAATGGCTTCATTGAAGACAGCAGCTAATGTATACACGCCACCTTTTCTTGTCGACATTTTTTTACCATCTTGTAAGACAAGGCCAAAATTTACATGGACAATATGAATGGCATATCCCATTTTATCAAGGACACGTTGAAGTTGCTTGAAATGTAGGGATTGTTCGTTACCAACGACATATAAAAGGGTATTTGCTTTAAAATGTTTATGTCTATATATCGCAGCAGCAACATCTCTTGTCATATATAATGACGATCCATCTTTTTTCTTAATGAGTGCCGGTGGCATATCATCTCCAAGCGGAATGATACGCGCGTCATCATCTAATACTAATAAGTTTTTATCTTCCATTTCTTTTACAGCATCTGCCATATACGATTCATAAAAAGATTCACCAATAACATGATCAAAATCGACATTCAATAAATCGTAATAGTAATCAAACTCTTTTAAACTTAAATCTTTAAAAGTTTGCCATAATGCTTTGTATTGAGGATTGCCTTTTTCAAGTTCTAAAAAGATTTCTCTTGCATCATCGGATAACTTAGGATTTTTTTCTGCTTCTTCATGAAACTTGACATAAAGCGCTTGAAGTTTTGCAATCGGCGCATCATCTAACATACCTTCATGACCATAATGTAAATATGCATAAATCATTTTACCAAATTGTGTACCCCAATCCCCTAAGTGATTGATCCCTTCAACATCATCTCCTAAAAAACGAAATAAACGTCTTAAAGAAGCACCAATGACCGTAGAACGTATGTGACCAACTGAAAATCTTTTCGCAATATTTGGTGATGAATAATCAATTGCAACGACTGCTTTATCTTGTTTTTTTGAAAGATATGTATTGTTTTGAATCGCTTTGATTGTCTCATTAATAAGGTTTTTTGCATCTAGATATATATTTAAAAACCCACGATCAAAAGTCACGTTTTTAATACCTTCGATAGATAGGATTGGCTTTTCTAATGCTTGAAAGATTTCATGTGGTGACTGGTTTTTTTCTTTGGCTAATTGAAAAAGAGGACATGCAAGTTGTGCATCTCCTTTTTTTGCATATTCAATCGTCATTGAAAATGAAAACATATCAAAAAGAATATTTTCAATATGTTTTTTAATGTTTTGTACAATCATTATGAAGCTTGATCGATGACGTTCTCAAAAAATGTTTTGACTTGTCTTTCTATCGTGACACCTTCAGCTGGTGCTTGATATTG
>CAXRJA010000008.1:0-5346 GCA_964230965.1 Acholeplasmataceae bacterium
GAGATGTGTTGAGGTGACTGGAGTTCAGACGTGTGCTCTTCCGATCTCATGCATTTAGTGGATGATAAACTATCTCACATAGATCATATTGAAGATTTTTCTCATAATCAAACACGTTTTGCATGTATTTCCTTACATCCAGAATATCACACCTATAAAAACGCATCTTTACTAATCACACCTTATGTAGATCGACCAGGATTACTATATGATATTCTTGGTCAATTTCAACAGCATCACATCAACTTATCTGCAATTCTATCAAGACCGAATAAAAAAAGAGATAAGAAATATCATTTCTACATTGAAATTGATATGACATCTTCTACTTTAAATGCGCTCGATACAGTTATAAAACATATGGCATCTAAGTTTGATGTTAAGTTTTTGGGACATTATTAAAAAAGCACCTTCTTATTGAAGGTGCTTTCTTTATGAAGATTATTTTTTTCTCGTCTTAAAAATAAGAAGCGATGCAAAAATGATAACGTAGAGTAGAATACCTAAAAATGTAATAATATTAAAAAGTGTTTCATTTGCTGTACCATATGTAAAACTTGGAATAAAAAGTAATACAAATAATGGAAGTGCCATGACAATCGCTGTACCTGAGCCAACAACCATTTCCTCTGCAACAGGTGTTTTCAGTTCTGGGTCGAGTCCTTTAAGTAATGCAAGACCCGTGGAAGCAACCCCAGTTAACATGCCAAATAATCCAATAGAAAATTCATCTTGATAATCTTTATAAATACGTTTTGTCATAAATCTTAAATAAAAGAATGTTGCAGTTCCAGCCAATATTGCTGTAATAATCAATTGCACACCATATGTTGATAAGAATGCAAGTGTAATCGCAAGTACGGATCCTGTAATCATAATATTAAACGCAAACGATGCAATATTCGATAAGACATAATTGTTTGTTAAAAAACGTACATTTTTACCTTTAGATTCTGCTTTATTTAAGATGCTTTTAAAAAGCAATGCATACAAAATCGCAATAATGAAATTAAATCCTCTTAATAATCCAAATATCATGGCACCAGCACCACCAATTGAAGCCAGTGCAATATTTAATCCAAAGAGTGTTAAATATACAAGACCATAAATCACACCGATCACAACAAATTGTTGTGTGAGACCATCAAGTAAACTTATTTCTTTTACAGTGTCAATGGTGACTTGTGCTTGTTGTGGAGTTTCATCGTACTGTTTTAAATTGTTGAACCCTTTTCTTCTACTGAATATATTAATGATGATAACACCAACGGTACCACCAAAAACAAAACCTAAAAAGGCATAAGATGCACCAAGTGTTGTGCCATAACCATTTAAAAATTGATTCCATCCACTACCAATCGACATCGCAAGTCCTGGTCCTTGACCAAATCCTAAGGCAACAAGCATCCCTGATCCAATGAATTGATTTGAAAAGAATAGAAACACAAGTAAAATACCAATAACCGCTTGAAGGGCATACGTGGAAGTAATGAGCATCCCTGTCGACCAGTATTTCCCTCTTTCTTTTTGTTCGGATCGTTTAAGTGCCAATGCTAAAAACCCGATGGCAAGTGCATGATACACGATGGTCTCAATGACATTGACATTAAAAAATGTCGTTTCTTTTGAAAGTAACAAGATCACTGTGCCATCTTGTAATTCATAATATGTCTCTATTTCTCTATTAAAATACGCATCTTGATAAATGTCGCTGAAGCTTCCTAAATCATCTTCATTTGAAAATAGCGCTTCAAAATCTTCTTGGGTGATTGCATTTGAAGAAGATACAGAAACATTGTCTTCTATGGTGATATATCTCCCTTCAAGGTCAACTTCAACATATACTTCTGAAGAAAATACAGGTGCGAATACTAATGAAATGATGAGACCAAGCATCCCACCTAAAAGCGCTGTTGGAATCACGATTTTATTAAGTAGTGGTACTTTTGTTTTTAAAAACTTCCCGATAAATATCAGAGCTGCTATAAGTAAAAAATAAATAATTGTTGTCCATTGTTCCATGTTAATTCTCCTTTATAAATGTGAATGCATTTAATATAATCATTGGATCCTTCAATAAGAAATTATATGTTTTTTCTCCGTAATCAAAAGATAAGTTGTGTTTTCTTGTAATGACTTCACCATGAATCTTATTAATTTCAAATGTTATGTCAGGCTTTGTTTTTATCTTTAATATTCGATCTTCTAAAATAACTTTTCGATAGCCTAAATCTTTTTTCTTTTGCCGTATAACATCCACTTCGTATAATCGTCCTTCAGTTTGAATGGCATCGTTAAGTCTTTTAGGGAAAATCTTTTTTTGGTCATTTCCCCATTCGACTAGACTCGGATATGGTCCATTGAGTTGAGAGGTTTCATCAAAACTTGCAATCTTACCACAGTGTATACAATTTATATGAGCATCTTTACCTTTAAGCGATTGCGTCTTCTTACATTTGGGACAGTAATACAAGTAATGCTCAATACCATTGGCACGACCTTTGAGTCGGTATCGATATTGGTGAGATGCATTCCATTTAAAATCATTAAATGCAATCGCATTTCTTAATTGCGTTTCGATGTTTTCAACAGAAAGTGATGGTAGTGATTCTTTTGAAATCAGTTTATAAAAGTGTGTGTGGAAATGTCCCCTTTTACGATAAAAACCCCATCTAGGATGGGCTAAATAACCCCCGTTGATTTTTGCAACAACAATATCAACATTGAGTTTTTTTATAAGTTTTGCTGTAGGTAAATAGTCTGTTTTTGTTTGTTCTCCAAAATAAGATGCGTTCCCTTCAGGAAAAAGCATCACAGGTCTTTTTTGTTTATGAATCGCATCTAAAATAAGTCGAATCGTCTGCATATCCGATTGACCTTTACGTTTTGAAATCGACGTAACGACATGTGTTAACAACCATTTAAATATTGGATTGGTATACAAAAAGGAATTTGCAACTGGATATGGATATCGTTTAATGACCATCCCAACGATTAAGGGATCGTGTTGCGTTGCATGATTTCCTAAAAGTAAATAGGGGGACTTTGTTTTTGGATCAAAATCATCATAGGTATACTTTAAATCAAACCTATAATGAAACATAATTTTTAATCCAATACGTCCTACCTCTTCGAGTAGGCTCATGAATACTCCTGTGTTATTTTAATGTTGCAAATGGTGTATATGGTAAATTGAATGCTTCTGCAACACCTTCGTATGTAATGTGACCTTCATAGGTATTAATGCCTTTATAAATTGGCATAAATTCTGATGCTTTCATAATGCCTTCGTTTGCAATTTTTAGTCCATATGTTAATGTTGCATGATTGAGTGCATCTGTTGATGTTTGAGGAACTGCTCCAGGCATATTCGCAACACAATAATGAATGATATCATCGACAACAAAGATTGGATCGCTATGATAGGTCATCTTGGACACCTCTGTAGATCCACCTTGGTCAATCGCGACATCAACAATCACCGTCCCTTTTTTCATAGAAGCATAATAACTTCTTCGAATAAGTTTTGGAGCTTTTGCACCTTTCACAAGTACGGAACCAATGACAATATCTGCATGTTCTAAAGCTTCTTTAATATGGTGTTCATTTGAATATAGCGTCTGTACTTTGTTTCTATAAATTTGATCGAGTTTTTCAAGTTTTCTTATGTCAACATCAATCGCAGTCACGCGTGCACCCATACCGACTAACATTTGAATGGCATTCATACCAACCGTACCACAACCAATGACAACAGCTTCTGCTTGTTTAGTTCCTGGCACACCAGAAACTAATATACCTTTTCCACCTTGAGGTTTTTCTAAATACTTCGCACCTTGTATGGCAGCAAGTCTTCCAGCGACTGCACTCATAGGTTCTAAACATGTAAGTAACCCATTAGACGTTTCAATCGTTTCATAAGCTATAGATGTGACCCCAGACTTTAATAGTGCTTGTGTTAATGCTTCGTCTGCCGCTAAATGTAAAAAAGTATAAAGTAAGAGTCCTTTTTTAAAATATTGAAACTCTGAAGGAAGCGGTTCTTTTACTTTTACGATCATGTCAGCATCTTTCCATACATCTTTCGCTTGGTCATATATCGTCGCACCAGATATACTATATGCTTCATTTGTAAATCCAGATTCTAATCCTGCATCTTTTTCAACAATAACACGATGTCCTGATTTTACATATTGTAAAACAGATGATGGTGTGAGACCAACACGATATTCATGGGTTTTAATTTCTTTGACTGTACCGATAATCATAGTTTCTCCTCGATGATTGAATGATAATACATAAGAATGTCTTTATCTCTTTGATAGGTTAGTTTCGTTAAAGCTTCTTCATAACTCAAAAACATTGCATCATATAATTCTTCTTTTTGAAATTTAAGGGTATCATTATACGTTTTTGATAACATATAAATCACTTCTTTTTCGATGGACGTTTTTACGATGTAATGGTTATACATGGGATAGCCTAAAATCGTAATATCAACCCCAACTTCTTCATAACATTCACGTTTGATGGTTTCTTCAATGGACTCACCTTTTTCTACGTGCCCTTTTGGAAACCCAAAATGATTTCCATGAATTTGATGAATAATTACATATTGTATTGTTTCTTTATAAAGGCGATAAATTACCGATCCTGCTGAAATTTCTTTCATAATTTCCTCATGGTTATTATATCACACTCATATTAAAAAAATATGAAGAAATTGACATTGAAACCATCTCATAAACCATGTTATAATAAAAGAAAACGAGGCAAATTTCATGCATGTATTATTTTGTAGCAGTGAAGTCTTTCCATTCTCAAAAACAGGTGGTTTAGCGGACATGGCTGCTTTTTTGCCTAAAGCTGTGAAGCAAAAAGGATTCACCAGTGATATTGTCTCCCCCTATTACGAATCTATCACACATAAACATCATGAAATGGACTATATTGGTAGTAAGATAATTTCGATGGCTGGTTTTGATAAAACGGTGCATTATTTTTCACTCATTCAAGAAGGTCAACGTTTTATCTTTGTACAAAATCAAGAATATTTTGAACGTTTTCATTTATATGGATATGTCGATGATGCAACAAGATTTACGTTGTTTTCTTATGCTGTATTAGAGCTCATCGAATTATTAGATACCAAACCAAGCTTACTTCACTTAAATGACTGGCAAACTGCAATGATTCCCTATTTATTAGATGAACATTATAGACATAGAAACGAGACGTATCAATATTTACATACACTATTAACGATCCATAACTTAGAATTTCAAGGAAATTTCGACAGTAATGAATCTCGTTTATTTAATCATGCGTTTGATGAAACGTATATGC
>CAXRJA010000009.1:0-7074 GCA_964230965.1 Acholeplasmataceae bacterium
TCTAATGCTTTGTGAACAAAAGTTGTCGCTTGTCCATTAGGTACATAACGTATTAACATTTCAACATAATTCTTTTCACTCGCATTTGATGCAAGCGAATACGCACGAATAATATCAATACCAGGCACTTTAATTTGCATATACTGACCAGGTTTAAAATCTACAGTTTTAGGTTCAATCATTTCAAAACGTACAAGTTTAATATCATATGTTAAATCTTCTACATGTGAAACGACAGTTTGAAATTCTTTCGCTGTTAGTAAAGATGATGGTAATTCAATATTAAGCGAATCTTTTACTTTCACTTGACATGATAACCTTACACCTTTATCACGCTCTTCTTGAGATAAAAAAGGCTCTTCTGTAGGTTTAACATCTGGGACATTATCTATAAGTCTAAATTTACAAAACCCACATGTTGCTTTACCTCCACATGCAGATGGTATAAAAATTTTATTGTTAGCGAGTGTTGATAATACGGTATCATCGCCGTAAACCGCAATTTGAGTATCGCTATTGATTGTAATCATTTTTTCACTGCTACCACCCATTACTTTATCTAAAACGATAAGAATAAGTGTGATCACTAGAAGTACACCAATAATAACTACTGGAAAAAATAAATTCATTTAATGTATGCCTCCTTATGCACTAGAATGATAATCCTCTAAAACCAATAAATGCGAGCGATAAAATTCCTAAAATTAAGAAAACGATTGCTTTACCTCTTAATCCTTTTGGAAGATCACCGTATATTGCAAGTTTTTCTCTTAATGATGCAACAAGCACAATCGCAAGTAACCATCCTAAACCACTTCCGAATGCAAATGTAGTAGTTTCTAAAAAACTATAATCTCTGTTAACAAAGAATTGAGAGACCGCAAGGACGACACAGTTCACCGTAATTAAAGGAAGATATATCCCAAAAGCGTTATATAGCTGTGGTAAAAACTTCTCCATGAGTATTTCTAAAATTTGAACGGTTGCTGCAATTGTAATAATAAATGCAAGTAACATCACTTGTTCTGTATTTGTTGCTTTTAATAATTGAAATATTGGCCAGTTGATCATTGCTGTTAAAGTAACAACCAATACAACTGCAATCCCCATACCTTTTGCATTTTTAACATTTGTTGAAATTGCAATGAGTGGGCACATCCCTAAAATAAAGGTGAGCGCAATATTACTACTTAATATAGAATCTAATAATAAGTCAATCATGTCTTTCTCCTTTATTCATACGTTTTTGCCCAGTCTCTAAGAATCCAAATGAAGACACCGAGAATGAAAAATCCGCCTGGCGCAATTGCCATGGTTACCCAAGGCGTAAATCCATCAGGCATAACTTGATATCCAAGTAAGGTACCAAAAGCAAGAGGCTCTCTAATTATTGAGACTAATACTAATACAAACATGTATCCCATACCACTTGCAAACCCATCTATGAGCGTATATCTTACTGGGTTTTTAACTGCAAATGCTTCAGCACGTCCCATCACAATACAGTTTGTTATGATGAGTCCTACATAAGCCCCTAAGGCAGAATAAATATCTGGAAAATATGCTTGTAAAAACATTTGAACAGCGATGGTATATGTAGAAATGATCACCATGTATGTGACCATTCTCACTTTAGAAGGAATAAAACTTCTTAAAAGTGAGACTGTTGCTGAACTTAACATCACAACAAATGTAACTCCTAATCCCATTGCAATTGCATTTGCAACTGTATTGGTGATTGCAAGTGAACTACAAATTCCAAGGACAGCGACAAATACAGGGTTATTGGATTTAAATCCATCTCTTAAAACATTAAACCATTTTTTATATCTTAAACGAATGAGTTTCATTATTCTTCTCCTCGATTAAGCCACAAATCACGATATATTTGATAACTATCATTTAAAAGTCTTTCAAATGCATTAGATGTTCCGGTAGCACCAGAAATCTCATCAACTTCATTTGATTTATTTTCTGCTGCATCTTTATTCACTTCAACAGGTCTATCAAGTTCTGGAAGTAATACAAGTCCAACAAATTGATCTAAAAATTCTCTGTTTTTTACTTTACCACCTAAACCAGGAGTTTCTTGTTCTTCTAAAACGGTAATATTCACAATTGTTTGAAAATCACTTTCTAATGTGATGACACCACGAACAGGCCCCCACAAACCACCAAGAGAAAAGACACCATACATAAATGAGACATTACCATTTGATTCGTTGATATAAAATGATAATGTTTGTCCTTGATAATCCACTTCTTCAATCATAATATTCTCGTTAAATACATCTGTTAAGTTTCCTGAATTATAACTTATTTCATTATGCGTTAACACGGCAGAATAAATTGCAGCATCTTTGTTAGCCTCAATACGTTCTGCTGTTAAAGCATCCATTCCAACAAATACTAAAGACGTTAAAAATCCCATGATAAAAACGAATGCTAACATTTTTGTATATTGTTTCATGCTTTAACCTCCTTAGGTTGAACCCATTTCAAAGAGTCAATCATTGGTGCAATTGCGTTCATAATAATAATTGCAAAAATAAATCCTTCTGGAAAAGCAGCTAATCCCCTAATCACAACAGTAATCAATGCGATTCCAACGCCATAGATGACTTTACCCCAATGCGTAAACGGTGCTGAAACGGGATCAGTTGCAACAAAGAAAGCTGCAAATAATGCTCCACCCACAAAAATAGACATGAATGCATCGTGAAATTTATCTGGATAAATCGCATCAAATATAAACGTGAACACAACCATAGATACTAAAATAGAGACTGGGATTCTCCAATCACTAATCTTAAGAATAAGTAATGCGACTCCTAAGATTAATACAGCCAACTTAAATGTATTTCCAATTGTACCAGCATATTCACCAAGTAAAATATCTGTAACATTGGTGATTGAAAAACCAAAACTCTTATCACGCAATAGGGTTGCTGAAGTAAATAAATCACTTCCAGGAACGATATACTGCGTTGTGAGTTCTACAGGAAATGTAATGATAAGAAATAAATACCCAACGAGTGCAGGATTAAATAAATTCCTTCCTAATCCGCCAAAAATCATTTTTCCAAAAAAAACTGAGAAAAAAGATCCGATCACAACCATGTATAGAGGTAATTCAGGCGGCATGAGTAGGGTTAAAATAAGTGGTGTGACAAATATTCCAGTCATCTCAAAAGGTTTTTTTCGAAAATAAGCAAATGCATATTCAACTATCAAAGCGGTAAGAATCGCTACCAACCCTAATAACATGACATAAAAACTATAGGTAAATGCAGAAATTAATAAAAGCACAGCTAAAAATGCCGTAAGAATATACATGTTTTTATTATTTAGGATATGTCCTAAATGGCCTTGTACTTGATTTTGCATGAATGCCTCCGAGTCATCGTAACTTTTACTCACATATTATAACATAATGGGTTTTTGTTGTCTCGTAAAGTTATAATTTTTGTGATTAGAGAAAAGTCTAATGTATAGACTTTGTTTTTCTAATACTATAAGATATATGTATTGAGGTAAATATGAAAAAATCTGATTTAACGGTAGGTTCCATTTCATTACATATTAAACGTATTGCGATTCCAACATCCATTGGGTTTTTATTTAATACATTATTTAACGTGGTGGATACGATATTTGCTGGACAAATTTCAACAGATGCTTTATCTGGATTAACATTATCATTTCCGATATTCTTTATCATTATCGCGATTGCTTCAGGATTTGGAAACGGTCTAACAGCACTTATTTCTATTGCATTGGGTAAAAGAGAAATCCATAATTTTCATAAGTTGATTCTTAATGCATTATTAATAAGCGGTGTTTTTGGATTGTTATTTATTTTTGTTTTACCTAATATTATTTCACCGTTATTTGAATTTGCAGGAGCTTCAGGTGTTGCGTTACAATATGGATTAGATTATACTCAAACCATTTTCATTGGTGCTATTTTTTTCTTATTGAATTTTGTTTTTAACGCAATATTATCTTCACAAGGGAACACAAAACCTTTTAGAAATTATTTAGTCATTGGTTTTTTTCTTAATTTAATACTTGATCCACTTTTTATTTTAGGATGGTTTGGATTACCTGAATTAGGTACTCAAGGGGTTGCTTTAGCAACAATTTTAGTACAAGCATTTGGGTCTTTTTACATGGGCTATCATGTATTAAAATCTGAATTATTTAATGTCAAGAAAATGACATTCAAAGATGCCTCACCTAAAGTAATGAAAGATATTTTTGTTCAAGGAATTCCATCTTCGCTTAATCTCGCTGCCATTGCGATTGGTGTTTTTATTATAAATTATTATGTACTTCTTTATGGTGGCGATGTCTCTGTTGCTTCGTATGGTGCAGCATTACGTATCCAACAAGTGGCATTACTTCCTTCTCTTGGATTAAATGTTGCCATTATCACGATTATTGGACAAAACCTAGGAGCAAAACAATTTGATCGTATGAATGAAACAAAAAAAACTGCCTTAAAAATGGGTCTTATTTTGGTTATCACAGGTGGACTTTTTGTTTTTATTTTTGCACCTCAGCTGATGTCTATTTTTAATTCTAATCCAGATGTTATATCTGTTGGAGCAAGATATTTAAGAATTGATACGATTGGATTTATGACTTATCTTATTATTAATGTCAATACTTCTGTATTACAAGGTATTAAAAAACCATTATTTGCTTTGCTTATTGGCATTATCAGACAACTTCTTCCTTTGATCGTTTTCCCATTACTAAGTACAACATTTCAATTAGGACTTGATGGCGTATGGATTGGTATTGTTGTCATTAATTGGCTCGCAACATTTACGTTGTTGATAATAACGAATATCATATTTAAGAATATAAAAAAAACGATGCCGTAGCATCGTTTTTATTTACTCAGTTGTTTGATCATCTTTAAACTTTAATAACTTATATGTAAGTGCGGCCAATGTTGCACCTGAAACGGTACCAAGTAAATAATATAGATAAACACTTAAACCTTGATTCATAAGTAATGCAGCAAATATAACTGCTGGATTAAGCCCTGCATCTGTTACTTGAGCACTGACTAATATAAGTCCTGTCAAAGTCAACCCAATGATAAGCGCAACATGAGATGCAAATAGTTTTCTTTGAGATACTGCAAGAATCACATATACAAAAATATAAGTGACAAACATTTCAAAAAATACAATCACTAAATTTGTGTTTGGTGCTACAAACTTGGGTACATCAGGGCCAGCAACTAATAACAACAAGAGTCCAAACATTGCACCTGCAAATTGAGATAAAATATAAACTGCATATTCTTTTATAGATAACCTTTTATCTATCAACATGGCGGTCGATACTGCAGGATTAAACTGTCCTCCAGAAATATGACCCAATGTAAAAATACCTGTCATCACTGCAAAACCGAATGCAAAAGCAATGGTTAAAGTATTTGCATCAGTTGAAAAATAAATAGTTCCTAAGCCAATAAAAACGATCATAAATGTCCCAAAAAATTCGGCTAAACTTTTTCTAACCAATAATGGAATTTTCATGCAATCTCCTCCTGTGTTAAATGCTTTTTAATCTTCATTTTCTTTCGATCAAATACATTGGACACATACGCTAAAGCAAATCCTAATCCAAATAAGGTGATATACATCATGATTTGTAGGAATGTTAATGTGCCCTCGATTATAGGGCGTATTTGAAAAACAGATCCTACCAATAATCCAACAATCGTTGCATATGTCATATGATAAAACTGTTTTAATAAATAACTAATAAGTTTTGCTGCAAAGACTAATCCTAAAGCCATCCCTAGAAACAATACAATTAAAATCGGAATATTCATTTCCTCTAATGCATAAGTAAATGTTGGATACATTCCAATTGCAAGTTGAACCATAGATCCGCTCACACCAGGAATAATTGCAGTTGCCGAAGCAATAAGTCCTGTAAAAAAGATGAGAAAACTGTTGCCTAATGTAAGTGTTCTTAATGGTTCTGCATTTGTATCTTCAGCAGTAAATACATTAAGGAGTATTAAAAATCCAGCACTCAATATAAAGGGAACAATCAGTTTCCAATGAAAAATATTTGTTTTGCCTTGTTCTTGAATTTTGTTAATAATGAGTGGCATGCTACCAATGATTAGTCCTATGAAAAATAATTTCATTTGATTTGGAAAATGTTCAAGTAAATCATTCATAGAACCAGCTAAAGAAAACAACGCTAAAAAGTTACCGCCATAAATAAGCACTAAAAAGATGATTGCAGCTATGAGTCCTTTTTTTAAACTAACGATGGTATCAACGGCTTTGACAAGTTTATCGTAAAATCCCAATAAAACAGCAACCGTTCCAGATGATACGCCAGGAATAATTGCAGCAATTCCCATAAAAAATCCTTTTAATATTGTTATTAAGTAGTAAACAATTTTTTTCATGTTTTGATTTATCCCTCTTCTTTGTCGCGTTTATAAAATCCAAAGTAAATCACAGCACTAATTCCTGCAATGACAATCAATAGAATGAATAGGCTTCCTAAAATGGAATTTGGTTCTACTTGACGCTCATATTCTTCAAGCGTTGGCAGTTCAATCACGAGGGCTTGTTGTTCAGGTGTGAGTGTATCAAAAGCTTCACGTGCGGCCTCGATTTCTTCCTCTGTCGAATCCTCAGTCAATGTTTGAATGAGTTCGTCTACTTCTGCAGCCGCCTGTGCATTCAATTGATCGTTGAGTTCAGCTTCTGCAATTTCTAATTGTGTGCGTCCTGTGACCAATGCTTGTTGGTCTTCAGTTAAGTTGTTATAGGCTTCACGTGCGTCTTTCACATCTGTTGCTACATACGGTTCTGAAAGTGCATCAATGAGCGCGTCCACTGCTGCTGCCGCTGCTATATCTGCGAGTACTTGTTCGGCTGCTTCTAATTCAGCGAGTCCTGTCACGAGTGCTTGTTGTGCTTCTGTTAAGTTGTTATAGGCTTCCCGTGCGTCTTTCACATCTGTTGCTACATACGGTTCAGAAAGTGCATCAATGAGCGCGTCCACCGCTGCTGCCGCTGCGAT
>CAXRJA010000010.1:0-5830 GCA_964230965.1 Acholeplasmataceae bacterium
TCCTGAACCGACATCTCCTTGAATCAAATGTTTCAATGGATATATTTTTTGTGCATACGAAACAATATGATGTACTATTTTTTCTTGATCTTCGGTGAGTTCAAATGGAAGTTTATGCGCATATTGATCGAAGTGATCGAATTGCGTAAGTTTTATGTGTTGTCTTTTTTTTACTGGCATGATGCCTTTAAAAAGATGCCACGCTTCTTCTACTTTGAAATAGTTGAGTGCTTCATCAATATCTTTTTCATTTTTTGGAAAATGAATCCATTGATACGCTTGATTCCGATTGACTAAATCTAATTGATCAAGCAGTTGGTAAGGTAAAGTATCTTCTATATGTTCAGATAGAATCGAATGAATCATTTGGTGGATTCTATGGTCTTTGACTTCAGGTACATCGTATACTGATATGAGTTTATTTTCATATTTGATTGGTTTTAACTGTGACACAATAAATATCTTTTTATGATGATCAAATTTTCCTCTCACAAGATATGGTTCACCTTGTACGAGCATATGTTTTAAAAAGGCTTGTTGATACGCGACACAAGAAAGTATACGATCTCCAATTTGAAGTTTAAACGTGACTTTCAATACTTTATATCGTGACAAAATAGGGGGCTTTATAAGTGTCCCTTTTTTGATGTGCATGTCATCATCTAAAAAGTATGAAGTATATCTTTTTGGAAATATGTTTAAGACATCTTCTTTTGTATATATACCTAAACTTTTTAAGGCGACAGATGTTTTTGGACCAACACCTTTAATTGATTGCATACTTACTGATACATGTTCCTTAATAAATACATGTCTGCTAAAACACAAGCAACGGTATTTTCAATCACAATACCTGCACGTCTTGCGATTGCGACATCATGTCTTCCTTTAGCTTGAAGTGTATCGACTGATTGCTGATCAAAATGATAGGTTTCTTGTGCTTTTTGAATTGATGATGTTGGTTTAATAAAAACATTTATGACAATTGGATTTCCATTAGAAATACCACCAGTGACGCCACCACTATGATTTGTTTTTGTCGTGCCATCTTTATCGACTAAGACATCATTAAATATACTTCCTTTGGATTCTAACAATGAAAGTGTATCACCAAAGCTTACGAGTTTAACTGCAGGAATCGACATCAGTAATTGAGTAATAACGGCATCTAATTTATAAAACATCGGTTCACCTAATCCAATATCGATATGATTGACTGTTAGCCTTATCATACCACCCACTGAATCACCTTCTTTGCCGATTTCTTCAAGGTATGCATCAAAAGCTTCTGGATCTTTACATGTACCTAATGAGATCAATTCATGATGAAAAGTATAAGGTAACATCATTTTAGCAAGTGCGCCTGCAGCAACTAAAGCTGCAGTTAATCTACCTGAAAATCGACCGCCTCCTCGATAGTCATGAAATCCAAAATATTTTTTCATCGCAACAAAGTCTGCATGTCCAGGTCTAGGATGAGATTTTAAATGTTCATAGTCTTTAGACTGAACATCTTTGTTTTCAATCATGAGATGAATAGGTGATCCGGTTGCTTTACCATTAAATACACCAGATGTAATGTTAAAGTCATCTTTTTCAATGCGAGCAGTCGTCCCAACAGCACCAGGACGTCTTTTTGAAAGATCTTCTGAAATACGATGTAAATCGATGTCAGTTCCTGGTTTCATGCCATCAACAACAACGCCAATAGCATCTTGATGAGATTCACCGTAAAGTGTCACTTGAAATATTTTTCCAAAGGTATTCATGATAAGACTCCTTTTAAAGTTTCAATAACTTCTGATATATGATCCATGGTGTCACCAGTAAATAATTCATAACTTTTTATCGCTTGATAAATAAGCATTATGAGTCCATCATAGGATATTTCTGCAATAGACATCAATGCTGTTTTTTTATAATAAATTAAGTCAATGACCATCTTTGGTTGGCATGACATATCTTTCAATTGTTGAAGATGATTTTGATCAAAATCATGACTTGTTGTTTGAATAATGATGTCACATGATTGAATATTTGAATCTTCATACGTGTGTTCGTTTTTAGAAATAGGGGCTCTTTTAGATGATACACGCTTAAAAATAAGTGGTTCAATACCTTGTTTTTTTAACACATAATACACTGATTTTGCAGCACCACCATTACCAAACATACAAATGTTCTTATTCTTCAAAATAATATGATGACTGGCTAATAACGCTTCAAAGCCATAGGCATCTGTATTATCTCCTATAATCTTACCGTTTCTTAAATACATCGTGTTAACAGACCCAATTTTTTGTGCTGATGGAGATAACATATCACAATGGTCTATCACTAATTCTTTGTATGGTTTTGTCACTTGAAGTCCTTGAATCTCCCCATTTTTAAGCATCTCCATATAATTTGAAATTTCATGAGGCTCGACATCAAATAATTGATAGTTAAGATCCTGTCCAGTATGTAACTGAATTTGCTTAAATATTTTTGGGGATTGACTGTATGCAATATCTTTGCCTAACAAACCAAACGTCATTTTTGATAGTCCTTTGAAACGTTCATCAATGTCTCAAAAAGTTGTATGACATAGGGTTCTAATGTTTTATTTTGTAATCTTGAAACAACTTTAGATATGACCTGTGCCTCTCTATTTTGATCGAGAACATTTAATTGATTCCTTTTTTTCAATTCACCAATATCTTTTACGATTTTCATACGAGATTCAAAAAGTTGAATCATCTCTGCATCAATCGCATCGATTTTATTTCTTAACTGATCAATTGTCATGGATAACACCTCCTAATGATTGAAAAACATCATAAAATTGTGGGTATGATTTATTAATTGCATTTGCATCTTCAAGTATGATTTCACCTTGGGAACGAATGGATGCAATTGCAATCGCCATTGCAATTCTATGATCATTTTGTGAAGATAATCTTAGATTTCCTTTAAAAGAGGGAATGCCTGTAACTTCTAATACATTATTTTTGTAATGTGTGGATACACCTAGTGTTGATAAAATTGTGATCATGGTATGAAGTCTGTCAGACTCTTTATATGTAAGACGATCAACATTTAAAAATGTTGTAGTGCCTTTGGAGAGTCCAGCAAGTATCATGAGAATTGGACCTAAATCTGGAATATCATCTAAATCTATAGTGATACCATGAGTGACTGATGGTGATGCAAGCCAACCTTCTTCATGCCATTGAACATGACCACCCATTGATTGAAGGATATTTATGATGGCATAATCCCCTTGTAAAGATGTTTTCTTAAGTCCGGTTATATGTATCTTTTCTCCTATGATACCTGCCACTAAGAAAAATGCTGCTTGTGAGTAATCTCCTTCGATTGAAATTGTTGTTGGCATGTATTGTTGATTTTTAGCAATTATATAAGTACAATCAAGTTTTTTTACATGAACACCAAATTGCTTCATCACATCTAATGTCATATTGACATAAGATGATGATGTTTCACCATGTATAACATGAATTTCTACATCTTTTTTTAATAGAGGACTCATCATAAGTAACCCTGAAATAAACTGTGAACTCTTTGAGCCATCCACATCAAAAACATTGGTATTTATCGGTCCAAAGACTTGAAGATGATGTGTATCCACTTTCTTAATTTGGTCTTTAAAGAGGGTTTCGTATACATCTAAAGGTCTTTCAAATAATCTTTTGATGCCTGTAAACGTAACGGTTTCAAATTGTGACATTGCATAGGGTATCAGCATTCTTAATGTAGACCCTGAAGCAAAGCATTGGACGGCTTCACCATCATAATGTGGTTGGTTAGTTTGAATGTTATTACCTTCAAAGATTGTCCCAAAATGTTTAAGTGCTTCTTTGGTCGCATCCACATCTTCAGATGTTGGTAAATCATGTATCGTTGATTTTCCTTTCGCCATACTTGCAATAATTAAAGCACGATGGGCATATGATTTAGATGGAATGATCTTAACGGTGCCACATAAAAGGCTTGGTGAAAACGCAATAACTCTCATATAATTTTAATAATTGGATTTCCAATAGACTGAATCAATACAAATTGTAACCCATCTTTTCGTTGTTTTTTGTCTGACTGCATTCGTTTTTCATACATTTCAATTTCGCCAATTTGAGTGTTTAATAACTCATATTGATGCAGAAGATTTTCGACTTCTCTTTCTAAAGTATCCTCTGTTATTTGATATTCAATGCCTTTTTTTATCGCATACATCATGCCATGACTAATGGCTTCGCCATGTTTTATTGTTTCATAGTTCATCTCTTTTTCTATCGCATGACCAAGTGTATGACCAAAATTTAAAAACATGCGTTCATGAGACTCAAATGGATCTTTTTTCACAATGTCAATTTTCACTTGCAATGCAAGCATAATGACTTCTTCTATAGAGTGTTTAGGATTTTTCAATTGATCAAATAGCTTTGGGTCTCCAATCAGTGATGCTTTAATGATTTCAGCATAACCATTGTAACGCTCACGTTTTGTAAGGGTGTTTAAAAAAGTGGTATCAATATGAACTAATGTAGGATCGTAAAAATGACCGATTAAATTTTTTCCTTGACGTGTGTTAATACCTACTTTAGATCCAACTGAGCTATCCACCATCGCTAGTAATGTTGTGGGTACTTGAATAAAGTCAACACCTCTTAGTAAAGAGGCTGCAACGAACCCGGTAAGATCTCCTACAACACCACCACCTACAGCAACAATCACATCATCTCTTTTGATGTGGTGATCTAAAAAGTTATCACATATCGTTTGATATACTTCTAGGGATTTTGAAGTTTCTCCAGGTTTAATGACATGAATCACTGTCTTTTTCATGTCAAAAACATCATTAAAAAAGTCTTGATGTAACGCATAGACATGCGCATCTGTAACGATAAAAACACGTCCGTACTCATGTAGTTTTTCAATAAGTAACTGATGATTGTTGTTTGTAATATGAATATCATAATTCAAATCACGCAGGATCATTTTCAAAATCCTTTCTTTTTTTTCTTGATAATCTCAATAATTCCATGAGTGTTTCCTGATCATTGTTTTTAACAGTTTTTTCAAGAGCATTTAAATGCTTTTTGAATATATCCATTGCATCAAGTAAATCTTTTTGATTACTTAAAAAAAGTTCTGTCCATAATTTCTCATTGATATTCGCAATTCTTGTGAGATCTCTAAAAGAGTCACCAGTAAACTTGTGACTTTCTGATGGATATCCTAGCATCAAACTTACTGCAATCATATGTGTGAGTTGAGAAGTATATGCAATCATCTGATCGTGCAATGACGCAGAAATTCTTGTTAATGTTTTAAAACCTAGTTGCTTACCAATGATTTCAATAAGTTCATAGTCTGTCAAAGATGCGCGCTCTGATTCAATAATCAAAAAATGATTATTTAAAAACATGTCTGGATCGCGATGTTGATATCCTTCTTTAGCGCGACCCGCCATTGGATGATGAGAAACATAATGCAAATCTTCTCGTAATACGGATTCTATGTCTTGAACCAAGGATTGTTTCACACCAGAAATATCTGTAATAAATGCACCTTTCTTAAATAAATGTAGGTGATCTTTTACAAAAATGACATTTTGTTCTGGATATAAAGATAAAATGACAACATCTGCAGAAGATAGTCTTGATAAATTTGAGTTATCTAAAATAAATAATTTTGCTTTTTGTAATTGCTTTACACCGTTCAATATTGATGCTGGCTCATCCCACGTAGTTCCACCAATAAATATATAGTAAATTTGGTGAACTAAAAAAATCAAGAAAATAAGAAATAATGTCTAATATTTTGTCAT
>CAXRJA010000011.1:0-2275 GCA_964230965.1 Acholeplasmataceae bacterium
TTCTTTAAATGCTTTTTCTAATGCTTCAAATACACCTGGAGCAATCACGCCAAATGCTAAACCTCTAACTAATTTTCCCATTAAAGGAAAACCTATACGTGATTGTAAAAATTTTGCAAGACCGCCAGGTATTCCCATTAAAGCGGTTGATAAAAAATCACCAAGCATACCCATAAACCCTTTGCCAGAAAACTTAGGCAATGGTACGGAACCTTTTCCTAGAAGAGATTTCTTTTTTTCACTTCCCGAATCTGCTTCTAATTGAGCCTCTTTTAGCCTTCTTAAATCTTCTTTCCTAGTGGATACAAAAAATGTATGAATAGATTGTAAAACATTAGTTTGAAGATCGATCTTTGATTCTAACGTGGCTAAATTTCCTGAATTTTGATTTTTTAGTTCATTGACAAGATTTTGAAAATGTGTAAAGTTATGAGGTTTTCTGGCCATGTTATCTCTTTTGTTGTTCTTGTCTTAGTCTTTCGTTTTCTTCTTCAATGTGTTTAATCAACATGTTTAAATATATGTCTCGTTCAAAAGGTAACATGTTATCTATCTCTGTTAAACTATATTTATGATGTTGCATCAATTGAAAGTTAGTAGTATACCACGTTCCCAAATTATTATGACTACAAACTATAAAAAAAAATCGCCGACTCCATTTAAAGTTATTGTTTCTTCACATCCGCATGTCTTGCAGACCCAACTCACATCATGTAATAAAGCAGGCATAGTATTGAAAAATAATTTTATTTTTTCAAATTGGTCAGAAGTTAAACTACCTAAAAAATCCTCTATATCACTTTTAGTATACTCACTTGCAGAGAACGATTCATCGCCTGAATAAATTGTACTAATACAACCTATCATTATGTTAAACAATTCGTTTACGCCTGAAGAATTACCCTCATTCATTTTAGCAAGATTATTATAAACTGATATTGTTGGATATTTCATTTCAATACTAATTTGATCTGTCAATCTTATAATATTTGAATGTTCATCATCCTTTGTAATTTGAATATTTGAAATGTCTATATTAACCGGAGTTGATGCATCACAAAGTTCATCGTTTTTATTTTTTTCTTCAGGATGTTTAAGCATTAAGTCAACTGATTCACCTACAGATTTTGACCTTATTTTTAGCATTGCATATTGAAGATCAAATAGTGGTAAGGAATCAACATCAACTTTATCAACAAGACAGTTATTAACAATTTGTCTTGTTGCTCTTAACATTTCATTTTCATCACCGCCTTCAATAGCCATTAATAATAATTTTTCTTCTTTTACTAAAAATGGTCGGTATGTAACAGGACCTCTTTGTGAAATTAAGTCCATTTCAAATAACGGTGTATCAATTTTTGGTAAACTCATTATAACTCCATATTGTTAAATATCAGCAAATCCCAATTCATTTAAATTTTGTCCTGTTCTATTATCCAATGCATATTCCCATCTTCTATATGCAAATGTTACTGCAAGTCTCGCATATTCATTATTTTGATTCATTCCTAGATTTATTGCTCCTACGTTTAATGGATATGCTTCAATAAATTTTATACTGTAATTTTCAATGTTTTGTTCCGAAAAAGTTCTTAATGTGATTGATGTTGTGTATTCGTCAAAATACTTAGCATCAAATAATTCTGGATCTACGATTTGATTTTGCCACTCATCAAAATACATTTTTTCTCGCCATCCATTAGATGTACAAATAAAAGTCATTGTAGTATCGATGAACAATTGACCATATGCAATTTTTCTTGGAGGTCCATATAATTTATCTTCAACGGTCATCATACTTTTACCAGGTAATTCTGCCTGTTCGCATAAAAGTGTAAGGTTTCTTGAAACATCAGTATTAACACTTATACCACCAGGAGTGACAATCGTTACTTCAAAACGATTAGTTGGTGCAGGAGTTCCTAAGGTGTCAAGACTTTTTCTAAAATTATCTATACTTAAAGGCATTAAATCATCTTTCTACTATCGCCCCAAACGACAAGTTTATCTTCTTTTTTAAATCTTTCGGTTGGTAAAAATAATGCAATCTCTTTTTCATCTTCATCAACTATAACAACCTTAGATGTGATGTGTTTATACAAATATCTTTTGACAGTTGGTTTAACTTCTCTAATTCTTGCAAGTGCTTCATAGTTTACGGCTTTTGATCTATCAATTGCATCCATTAATCTTGCTCTGAGCAATGGTGGTAGATAATGAAAGTTTAAACCAAGAAAACCATTACTATACATTTTGACACACATGATCAAAG
>CAXRJA010000012.1:0-7480 GCA_964230965.1 Acholeplasmataceae bacterium
CAAGTGATCTTAGAGCAGATGAAGGTTTAAGTGTTGAATATATATCAAGAGCTGAACTTAAAAAGTTACTTACAGCTATATCATACATTCCTTTTGATCCAACAACACTCGATGATAATGTATTTAAGTTCATTACTGACTTAATTGGTGAAAATCTCAACCTTGATACAAATGAAGACGATTTAGATCGCCTCTTGACATCAGGATACTTAAGAGAAAAACTTTCAAGATTATTCTTATCTGAAGCTGTATTAAGCTTATTTGATGAGACATCAGACTCATTCAATTTACCTGCTGAGAGCTTTGTTTTAGTAGATGGTCGTAGAAGACTAACAGCTGAAGAATTAAGAAACATTGTAGAAGCATTTGCTGTGTTAGAAATTACAACGTTTGACGAATTAGATTTCTCATTTGAAGTATTTACAGCTCTAACTACTACTGAAAGAGAGACAGTATTAGAATCTGATTATTTATATGCTATTATTGATGGACTCATTCAAAATCAACAATCTGTTGCAATTCCTCAAGAAGTGATCGATGTTACTGGTGAAATTTCTCAAGAAGAAATTCTAGCTGTGATTGAAGCGGTAGAATTGTTAAATATTACAGATGTTACAAGTCTAGAAACAGCAATTACAGAATTAGATCAAAATAATGCAGATGATGCCGCAGTATTACAACTACTTGAAGATTTGGATTCAGGTATTGTGGACAGTCTTCTAGATCTCTTACCTTAATACAATTTCAAGAAAAAACACCTCCAATGTTTGAGGTGTTTTTTTTATTATTTTTTTGAAACTCTTAGCTTTTTAAGTTTTGCAAATCTTGGAAGACCATCTTCTAATTTTGCTTTTTCATCCCCTTGAATTAAAGGTAATGCATAATCAATATAGTCTTGAGTTAACCCCGTGTTATCATCTTTAATCCAATTCAGTGGTACTTTTTGTTCTTCATTGGCTGCTTTTTGAAGAGGAATTCTTATATATTTTATTTTATATGGATGCGAAGTGACACGTTTAAATCCAATCATTTTATCTGTGGTACCAGAAACAGCCGCTTTCACTGCTTTACGTCCTGCATTAAATGCTTCAGTGACATCGACTTTTGATGCAAGGTGTGCCGCACTACGTTGCATGAGTGAGAATTCTATTGCACGCAATTTAACATTAAATCGATTGCCGAGTTCAGATACAAGTGCTTGGGCAGTGCCACCTAACTGTGCATGTCCAAATGCATCTTTTTTAAGTTCTTGATATAACTCGGGTACGTATTTACCCTCTTTAGTTTTTATTCCCTCAGATACAGCAACAATGACTTTTCCTTTTTGTTTTAATACGCGGTCAACATCATCAAAGAATACGTCTGGATCAAATGTTTTCTCGGGTAAATAAATTAAGTCAGGTCCTTGTCCTTTATGTTGTGCAAGTGCAGCAGCAGCAGTTAACCATCCTGCATTGCGTCCCATCACCTCAACAACGGTAATCATCGGTTGATCATAAACAGTCGCATCATGAAATAATTCCATAAATGTCGTTGCAACATATTTTGCGGCACTACCATAACCCGGTGAATGATCAGTAACATTCAAATCATTATCGATGGTTTTTGGAACACCCATGACGTTGCAGTCAAATCCCTCTTTTTTAAAGAATTTAGAAATTTTATTACATGTATCCATGGAGTCATTACCACCGTTATAAAAGAAGTAACGAATGTTGTATTTTCTAAAGACTTCGAGTAAACGTCTGTATTCACTATCATCTTTTTTAGGATCTTTTAATTTATAACGAACACTTCCGATTGCTGAAGAAGGTGTATTCTTTAATCGTTTTAATTCTTCGATATCTTCCTTTGAAATATCAATAAAGTCTTCTTCTAAAATGCCTTTAATACCATGTACAGCACCAAAAACTCCGGTAATATTTTCTTGATTGAGTGCTTCAATAAAAACACCAGCTGCACTGGCATTAATGACTGAAGTTGGACCTCCGGATTGCCCTAATAATGCATTTCCAACTAAATTTTTCATGACAAAGATCTCTTTCGTTTTTCTTTTATTTTAACATAAAAAAAATATCTTTTATAAATTGACTTAAAATAAAGGGTTTTGTTTATGACTCTCAAGAAATTATGTTATAATATTTAAGGTATTTTGTATTGAAAGGATCGTTATGAATATTGCTGTTTTAACCTCTGGTGGTGACGCACCAGGTATGAATGCAGCCGTACGTGCAGTCGTACGTTCAGCAGGATCTTTAGGTCATCACGTGTATGGTGTTAAAGATGGCTATAAAGGATTAATTGAAGATGATTTGGTTTTATTGGATCATCAAAGTGTCTCGGGTATGTTAAGTACAGGTGGTACTTTTTTAGGTACTGCAAGAGTGCCTGAGTTCCATGAACTTGAATACCAAAAAAAAGCCATTGAAAACTTAAAAAAAAGAAACATTGAAGCTTTGATTACGATTGGTGGCGATGGAACCTATCGAGGTGCGATGGATTTATCTAAGCTAGGCATGAAAGTCATTGGACTTCCTGGAACAATTGATAACGATATTGCTGGGACAGATTATACGATTGGCTTTTCTACAGCAGTAGAAACGATTGTAAGTGCGATTGATAAATTAAGAGATACCTCACAATCCCATCAACGTTGTTCTATTGTTGAAGTGATGGGAAGAAGTTGTGGTGATCTTGCATTATTTGCAGGAATTTGTGGTGGTGCAGAATTTATCATTACACCTGAAAATCCTGTTAAAAAAGAAGATATTATTGCTACATTAAAAAAACATAAAGAAAAAGGTAGACGTCACGCAATTATTGTTGTGACAGAGCATGTATTTGATGTACATGCACTTGCAAATGAAATTACAGAAGCCTCTGGATTTGCATCACGTGCAACCGTACTTGGGTACATTCAACGAGGTGGACATCCTGACAGCGAAGATCGTATTTTAGGTTCTAGAATGGGAGCTTATGCCATTGAACTTCTACATGATGGTATCCACGGTGTATGTGTAGGGATTCGTGATTCACAAATGATTCACATGCCGTTTGCTAATGTTGTTGGATTTCCAAGACCTAAAAATCCACTTTATAAATTATATAAAAAAATAGCGTAAAAATAGAAAGGAAGAAATATGAGTAAATACGTATATTTATTTAAAGAAGGCGATCAGTCTATGCGTAACCTCCTCGGAGGTAAAGGTGCAAACTTAGCAGAGATGTCTCGCTTAGGATTACCAGTACCACAAGGTTTTACCGTGACAACAGAAGCTTGTAATGCTTATTACGATGCAGGTAAAACCATTTCTGATGACATCATCAAACAAATTTTTGAAGCACTTGCTGCAACAGAAAAAGAAATGGGTAAAAAATTTGGAGATTTTGAAGAACCATTTTTAGTATCTGTACGTTCAGGTGCACGTGCATCGATGCCAGGGATGATGGATACCATTTTAAACTTAGGATTAAATAATGTCTCAGTAGAAGGACTTGCAAAGAAAACGAATAATCCTCGTTTTGCTTATGATTCTTATCGTCGTTTTATCCAAATGTTTAGTGATGTTGTGATGGACATTCCTAAATCCAATTACGAACATTTATTAGAAAAAATGAAAGAAGCAAAAGGTGTTGAAGCTGATACTGATTTAGATGCTAACGATCTAAAAGTGCTTGTCGATCAATACTTAGCAAAGTATGAACAATTAAAAGGACAACCCTTCCCTCAAGATCCAAAAGAACAACTTATAGAGGCAATTACTGCAGTATTCCGTTCATGGGATAACCCACGTGCATATACATACCGTCGTTTAAACCAGATTCCTTATGACTGGGGTACAGCTGTAAATGTTCAAGGTATGGTTTTTGGTAATATGGGTGAAGATTCTGGTACAGGGGTTGCATTTTCTAGAAACCCTTCTACTGGAGAAAAAGAACTATATGGCGAATACTTATTTAATGCACAAGGTGAAGATGTTGTTGCAGGGATTCGTACACCAAAACCAATAGCAGAACTAGAAACAGATAACCCAGCGTTATATAACGAATTTGTGAAACTTGTCGAGACACTAGAAAGTCATTATAAAGACATGCAAGATATGGAGTTCACGATTGAACAAGGTAAATTGTATTTCCTACAAACGCGTAATGGTAAACGTACTGCTCAAGCAGCGTTACAAATTGCGATTGACTTAGTGAATGAAGGTGTCTTAACAAAAGAAGAAGCATTATTAAAAGTTGAACCTAAACAATTAGACACATTATTACATCCACAATTTGATGTGGATGACTTAGCATCTGCTGAGGTATTAACTACTGGTCTTAATGCATCTCCTGGTGCCGCAACAGGTCGTGTTGCATTTGATGCAGATCGTGCAAGAGAGATGGTTGCTGAAAACAAACAACCAGTCATTTTAGTACGTGTAGAAACATCACCAGAAGATATTGAGGGTATGATTGTTGCTTCTGGTATTTTAACTGCACGTGGTGGCATGACATCACATGCTGCGGTTGTTGCCCGTGGTATGGGTAAATGTTGTGTTTCAGGTGCTTCTCAACTTCGTATCGATGAAGAAAATAAAACATTTACAGTTAACGGACAAACCTTTAAAGAAGGTGACTGGATTTCATTAGACGGATCTACTGGTAAAGTTTACAATAAACAAGTAAAAACAGTCGATGCAACCGTATCTGGTAACTTTGGTACAATTATGGGTTGGGCAGATGAAGTACGTAAATTGGATGTACGTGCAAATGCAGACAATCCAAATGACGCATCCGTAGCGTATGAATATGGTGCTCAAGGTATCGGTTTATGCCGCACAGAACACATGTTTTTTGAAGAGTCAAGAATTGCTGCGATGCGTGAAATGATTGTTGCGCCGAATGTCGAAGCAAGAGAAAAAGCACTTGCAAAATTACTTCCAATGCAAAGAGAAGACTTCAAAGGTCTATATAAAGCAATGAAAGGGTACGCCGTTACCATTCGTTACTTAGACCCACCACTACATGAATTCTTACCAACGCAAAAAGATGACATTGAAGCACTTGCTAAAGAAATGAATATGTCATTTGCAGATTTACATCAAGTCATTGAATCACTTCATGAAACTAACCCAATGTTAGGTCATCGTGGTGTAAGATTATCCGTGACATATCCAGAAATTGCACGTATGCAAACTCAAGCGGTCATTGAAGCTGCAATTGAAGTGACAAAAGAAGGACTTACTGTTGTTCCTGAAATCATGATTCCATTAGTTGGTGAAGTACGTGAATTAAGAACCATTAAAAAAGTTGTTGTTGAGACAGCAGATGCCATCATTAAAGCATCAGGCGTTGATCTTAAATACTTAGTTGGTACAATGATTGAAATTCCTAGAGCGGCATTACTTGCAGATGAAATTGCAAAAGAAGCAGAATTCTTTAGTTTTGGTACCAATGACTTAACACAAATGACATTTGGGTTCTCACGTGATGATGCTGCAACATTCTTAGGGGATTATTATGAACAAAAGATCTTTGAAGAAGATCCCTTCCAACACGTTGACCAACGTGGTGTCGGCAAACTTATGAAAATGGCATCAAAATTAGGTAAAGAAGCGCGTCCAAACCTTAAACTTGGTATTTGTGGAGAGCACGGTGGTGATCCATCTTCTGTTGAGTTCTGCCACAATATTGGATTATCTTATGTGTCATGTTCGCCATTTAGAGTCCCAATTGCAAGACTCGCTGCAGCACATGCACAAATCAAAAATCCTAGATAATAAAATTAAAACGCCGATATTCGGCGTTTTTTTATTCTCTTGATATAATAGAATTGGTGATAAGATGATATTTAATTTACAAGCGCCTTTTGAACCACGTGGGGATCAAATAGAGGCGATTGAAACTTTAAAACATAATTTTGAGACATACAAACAACAAATTTTATTAGGTGCAACTGGGACTGGTAAAACATATACGATTGCAAATATGATCCAAGCGTTAGGAAAAAAGACGCTTGTTTTAGCACCGAATAAAACACTTGCTGGACAGTTATATGCAGAACTCAAAGCCTTTTTTCCCAATAATCGTGTTGAATATTTTATTTCTTATTACGATTATTATCAACCAGAAGCATATGTTGTTGGAAAAGATTTATACATTGAAAAAGACGCCTCAATTAATGATGAAATCGATGAATTAAGACATAGTGCAACATCGTCATTACTTGAAAGAGATGATGTCATTGTTGTAGCATCTGTGTCTTGTATTTATGGTATTGGAGACCCCGAAGACTATCAAGGATCTATGTTAGTGCTAAGAAAAGGTGATAACATTGGTCGTGATGGTATATTAAATAAACTCGTCCATATGACATATGAACGCAATGATATGGATTTTCATAGAGGGACTTTTAGAGTTCGTGGAGATGTCATTGAAATCATCCCTGCCTACGAACATGCACATGGTATAAGAGTTTCTTTATTTGGAAAAGAAATTGATTCAATTAAAAGGTTTGATGTTTTAACTGGACAAACAATTGATCAAATGGAAATGATGACATTATTTCCTGCATCACACTTTGTTACGGATAAAGACAAACTGCAAGAATCTATTAGAAGAATAAAAAATGAACTTCAAGAACACATATTGTATTTTAAAGAACGTAATTTATTATTAGAAGCTCAACGCATTGAACAACGTACAAAATATGACATTGAAATGATGAGCGAAATCGGTTTTTGCAGCGGGATAGAAAACTACGCAAGACACTTAGCATTGCGTGAAGCAGGTGAAACACCTGCAACACTTATCGATTTTTTTGGTAAAGATTTCTTAATGATTATCGATGAATCTCATGTGACGATGCCCCAAATTAGAGGGATGTATTTTGGTGATCGCTCTAGAAAAACAACCTTAGTAGATCATGGATTTAGATTGCCTTCTGCTTTAGATAACCGGCCATTACAATTTGAAGAATTTGAACAAAAAGTAGATAAAGTGATCTATTTATCAGCAACCCCTGGAGATTATGAACTTAACAAAAATTTACCAATTGTCGAACAAATTATTCGTCCAACCTATTTATTAGATCCAATTGTTGAAGTAAGAAAAACCATGGGTCAAATGGATGATTTGTTTTTTGAAATTCAAGAACGTGTCAAACGTAATGAACGCGTTTTAGTGACAACACTTACCATTCGTATGAGCGAAGACCTCACGGCGTATTTTAAAAAGATGGGGTTAAAAGTTGCGTATTTACATAGTGAAATTAAGTCGCTTGAACGTATTCAAATATTAACGGATTTACGTAAAGGTACATATGATGTTCTCATTGGTATTAATTTACTTAGAGAAGGGCTTGACCTACCTGAAGTGAGTTTAGTTGCGATATTGGATGCTGATAAACAAGGATTTTTAAGAAGTGAACGTTCGCTTGTACAAACGATTGGACGTGCTGCAAGAAATCAAAATGGTCGCGTCATCTTATATGCAG
>CAXRJA010000013.1:0-29780 GCA_964230965.1 Acholeplasmataceae bacterium
TGGCGCTGGTCGTCATGTCGAGCCGGGTGCCAACAACTTTGTTTTCTTCAACCAATTGTCTTAAATATCTTTTAGACATAACCGTATTTTCAATTGTAAGTCTACCAAATTCAATTTGTCTTGGAACTTTTGGCATTTCTGTCTCACGCACGACCCAATCATAAAGCGGACGATGATCTTCAAACTCTAAACTACAAAGCGAGTGGGTGATGCCTTCAATCGCATCTTCAATTGGATGTGCAAAATCATACATAGGAAAAATTTCCCAATCATTTCCTCTGTGGTGATGATAATCAAAAGAAATACGATATATGACTGGATCTCTCATATTCATATTTGGACTCGTCATATCAATTTTTGCACGTAAAACACAGGATCCTTCTTCTTTTTTTCCATCTTTCATTGCTTGAAAAAGCGTCATATTTTCTTCAATTGGTCGATTTCTGTAGGGCGATTCTACACCTTTTGTCCCTGTAGAACCACGCATGTTTTTAATATCTTCTGGGCTTGATTCATCTACGTAAGCAAGTCCTTTTTTAATGAGTATGCACGCACGTGCATACATTTCTTCAAAGTAATCTGAAGCATAATAGATACCATCAGGTTCGTACCCTAACCAGCGTATATCTGAAATGATATTTTGAACAAAAATATCATCTTCTTTAGAAGGGTTGGTGTCGTCAAATCGAAGGTTTGTTTTTCCTCCAAAAGATTTTGCGAGTTCAAAATTCGTGACAATTGCACGAGCATGTCCAATATGTAAAAAACCATTTGGTTCAGGCGGAAACCTTGTGATAATTTCTGAATGTTTTTTTGTTTCTAAGTCTGTTTCCATGATAGATTTAATAAAATTTGATTGTATACTCATAGGCTTTCTACTTTCATCATTAATTTAATATAGATTCAAGAATTGTTGTATCACCGATATAATCAAAGATAATACTCTCTATCTCACTTCTCATTGTATCATCTAACGCATCATAGATTTCTGAAAAATCTTCGAATGCATCACTTATTGCATCAACATCATCTGTCTGAAACGCAGTAACAATCTCATCTAAAGATGCTTGGATATCATCTGGTAAGGCATCGATGTCTGATAAAGCATCCACAACCAACTCAATATCATCAAATTGTGTTTCTATTGGACTTAGTAAAGATGCCTCAACTACTAATATAAGATTTGAGTCTTGTGTTGATATGGTTTCAATAGGTAGTTGATTCGTAACACCTGACATGATTTCAGATATATCAATTGTATTATTTTCGATTGGGAGTTGAGCAATCGTAAGTATTTGATGAATAAAAGATTGATCAAAATTACTATCTCCTATTGATAAAAGATTTAACGTGATCATGGATTGGTTATTCTCAAATGTAAGGTCAGTTTCTAATTGAATGATTGTTTGAAATACAACTGTATTATCTAAATCAAAGAGTTTTACGGGTACATTCACTAAAATCTTACCCTCTATCTCTAAATAAGGATGCATCAATTCTATATGATATCCGCTTATATCAAATGAAATTGGAAAAAGGTCTTTTGTCTCAACAAATAATAATGGATTTAAATCATTTGCTTCAAGTGCAATATCATAAGTAGTGTCATTTTCTTCTCGAGTCACAACCTCTTGAAATAACGCAACATAGTTAACGGATTCATAAATATTTGTGATGGCTTGATCAAAAGATTGAATGTCATTAAATTGAGTCATATCGAGTGGTTTTGTTTGATCCGAAAGTTTTTCTAAATGAATGACAAATGATAACTCTGATGCTTCTGATGCAATTTCAAATAAATCATTTTGTTGCAGGTTACTCAGTAATACAGTAATAAATTCTGAAGTTTCCTCATTATTCATTTGTTGACTCAAAATAGTGGAGATACTCAAAGAAAGTGATTTTTCTTCATGATCATATGTTCCAAACTGATTAAGCAAATCAGAAATTTCTTCAACTAAATCAATACCTGCTAAATTGAGACCAAACACAGCGACATCTAACATCCATAATATCGGAAGATTTCCAATATAAATGTTTTCTATTTGAAGTGTTATGATATCACCATCAAAATCAACATCGAAGATAATTCTGAGTGATGTTTGATATGTAAAATTTGGAATAACAAAAACATCAAGTTTAGATACCAGTTCGATGGCATCATCATCAAATACAAACCAACTTCCAGCATAACCAAACTGTGTTTCTTCAATCACATAGGTGCTACTCGTATCAAATAAAGCATTTGAGGTTTTTAACACGTCAAACATATATTGATTGACTTGATTCTCATGGATTGAAAAGGATAAAGGTGTCTCTGTATCGTTTATTTGTGCATACGTTTCAAACCCCATCAGATATAACTTCTTCAAAAACAAGTGATTCTAACTGATCATTATCTTTATAATACGGATCCATTGGTTGGTACATTGCAATGAGAAAAATAACCGGAATGATCAAAGAAATCAATATCGGTAGAAGAATATACTTAAATAAAATTTTCATTAAAAATAACATAACGACTCCTTTTTATAGTGATAAGTTTGCCTGACCACCGAGTATATATGTGTTGGGTTGTTTTTGATGTTTGAGTTGATGATACGCTGCCGCGGCAATCATCATCGCGTTGTCTGTACAAATATTTAAGGGGGGAATCACAATATCTTTATGAGCGTATCTATCTTGTAACATTTGTCTTAATCCTTTGTTTGCGGCAACACCACCTACAACAACAAGTTGTTTTACATCATAAAGATCAAATGTTTTTTCTAATTTGTAATCCATCACATCTAAAACCGCTGCTTGAAATGATGCACACATATTATCGATTTGAATGTTTTCTTTTTCTTTGCCTACAATATTCGCAACCGAACTTTTTAATCCTGAAAAACTAAAGTTCAGCCCTTGGCTTTCTAGTTTAGGTCTTGGTAATTGATATGTATCTTTCCCGAGACTTGCCTTTTGATCAATGAGTGGTCCACCTGGATATCCAAGCCCTAACATTTTAGCGACTTTATCATAAGCTTCACCAACAGCATCATCAAGCGTTTCTCCGATGATTTCAAATTGCATGTGATCTTTCATATATATGAGTTCAGTGTGACCACCTGATACAAGTAATGCAACTAACGGAAATGTAAATGGTTTGACTACATTGGCAGAATAAATATGTCCTGCTAAATGATTGATGCCAATGAGTGGTATCTTGTGTGCATAAGCAAATGCAGTTGCCGCATTAATACCAACAAGGAGTGATCCAATTAATCCAGGCCCTTCAGTAACTGCAATAGCATTGATATCTTTGATGTCAATATTTGCGTCACTCATTGCCTTTTCTATGAGCCTAGTAATAACCGGAACATGGTTTCTCGATGCCATTTCAGGGACAACACCACCAAAAGATTTAAATATATCAATTTGAGAAACAAGCGCATGTGATAATACGTTGCGTTCATTTTCTAAAATCGCAACACTCGTTTCATCACAACTACTTTCAATGGCTAATATAATCATCATTAAATTCCTTTATATAAACAACAGCATCTTCATTTTGATAATAATTAGGTCTTAAATAGGATTCAACAAATCCGTATTGCTGATAAAATCCTATCGCAACTTGATTCGATTTTCGTACTTCAAGTGACATACTCATAACACCTAAAGAAAACATCTCTTTCAATACATGCTCAAATAAATATTTTCCGTATCCTAGTCTTTGTTTTTCTTTATAAACAGCAAAATTGAGTATTTCACCATGATCATCTACAACACGTATCCCAATATAACCAATACCAACACCTTGATCTTCTATTAAATAGTAATTTGCAAAAGGATTTGTTAAAAACTCTTGTCTAAAAAATGGCATACCTAAAGATGTTTGAAGTGCACTTTCTTCTATGCATACAATTGTCTCTACATCCTCTAATAATGCTTTTCTAACTTGCATTGGTTTCTGCCTCTGTTTTTCTCGCATAGTTTGGTTCAAACATGTGTATATCTTTTATTTCATATTTATGTCTATCAATGATTTCAATATCGATTTTTCCTTGGTCTTCATGGATGTAAACCGGTATTGTATCCTTGTAAAGAGTGTGCTTGATCACATTTTCTAAGAGGATGTACTGACTCTTCATATAAACTTGGTTACCTTCATAAATGCAGGCAAATACATATCCTCTTCTTGCATCGTGAAATGCTGAGATTTTTCCTTTATATCCTGATGTTAATAATATCAAACTAGATACCGCAAAAAGTGGTATGTTTTTTGCATACGATAATGTTTTACTTACGGTTGCTGCAACTCTAATACCCGTATATGAACCTGGTCCTTCACCTACGGTAATTTCTGAAAGATCATCTAATTTAAGATGATGTTTACATAACATTTGATCGATGCGATTTACTAAGAATGTTGCATGATCGCGTTTTCCCAAATATTTAGCGGTGTCAATCAGTTCGTTTTTATCAGCCAAAATGATATACATGACATCTGTAGAGGTATCTAAGTATAGTTTTTTCATCGTAGTTCCTCCAAATGCATACAATAAAATGCATGACAAGAAATTTCTATTTGTCTTTTATGTTCAGAGATGGAAGTAAACTTTACTTTAATATGCTGTTGTGGGAGAATATTTGGAACTTTTGAAGGCCATTCAATTACTTTAAACCCTTCAGAATACATATACTCTTCTAAATCATAATCTTGATTATTTTCTTCTAAGCGGTATAAATCAAAATGATAAAGATATTGATTTGATGATGTCGCGTGATATTCTTTCATAATGGTATAGCTTGGACTATTGATGACGCGTGTAATCTCTAATGCTTTACCAATACCTTTTGTAAACGTCGTTTTTCCAGAAGCAAGTGGGCCTTCTAATAAAATCACTGGTGCATCTTCATAGCGCAAAAAAGAGGCAAGTCTATAACCTAAAGCTTCTGTTTCTTGCTCATTCTGCGTGATGAAAGTAAACATATATTAATATCCAGGCTTACCGAGTAATTGGAACATATGTTTTTTATATGATTCAACACCTGGTTGATCAAATGGATTAATATCAATTAAATAGGCAGACATTGCACAGGCAATTTCAAAAAAATACATCATATATCCAAAGGATGCTTCACTCACATTTTCTAACTGAAGCACGATGTTAGGTACTTGTCCTTCTTGATGTGCTAAAAGTGTTCCCTCTTCAGCCTTCGTATTAACATATGATAGTGTTTTTCCTGCTAAATAATTTAAACCATCTAAATCATTATCTTGCTTTTGAATTTCGATATCTTTTGTTGGTGTATCAATATGGATGATGGTTTCAAATAGATGTCTTTCCCCTTCTTGAATATACTGTCCTAGAGAATGTAGATCTGTTGAAAACAACGCACTAGAAATAAATAATCCTTTATTTTCTTTTCCCTCAGATTCTCCAAAGAGTTGTTTCCACCATTCGTTTACATATTGCATGTTTGGTTCATAACTTGCAAGCATCTCAATCTTTTTACCTTGTTGATAAAGCATATATCTTAACACGGCATATTGATAGCTCACATTTTTAGATAGGTCACTTACAGAGGCATCTTGATATGCTTTTTGTGCCCCTTGTATCATTTTATTGATATCATATCCCGCAACAGCCAAAGGCAATAATCCCACTGGGGATAACACACTATATCTGCCACCAACATCATCAGGAATGACAAATTGATCATATCCTTCAGCTTTAGATAGTTGATATAAAGCACCTCTGGCTTGATCTGTTGTTGCAACAATTCTAGATTGAAGTTCTTCTTTAGAATATCTTTCTTTTAATTCTTCCATAATAAGTCTAAAGGCAATAGCAGGTTCCGTTGTTGTTCCAGATTTAGAAATGACATTCACTGCAACATTTTTATCTTTTATGTAATTTAATAACTCAACTATATAAGTACTTGACATGTTATGTCCAGCAAAAAGGATCTCAGGTTTTGTTTGTTTAAAGGGTGTTTCTAAAAAATGAAGTCCTGCTTTAGTGCCTAAGTAAGACCCACCAATACCAATAACGACCAAAACGTCATATTGTTTTAATTTATTCGCAATTTGTTGAATTCTAGGTAATTGATCCGTGATTGTATTTGGTAATTCTACCCAACCTAAAAAATCAGCACCTTTTCCTGTTTTATTGTGAATCATGTTATGAATGTTATCAACAGCGGGTTGAAAATCACCAATGTTTCCTTTTAAGAATGGTTTGATGTAAGTATTATTTAGTTTAATCATGTTTTTCTCCTTCAATATGCTTCATTGCTTTTTCTATGAAATGAGGAAATGCTCTTTCTAAGCTTATAAAACCTGAAATAATTTTTATGTGTTTTGAAACACATGACGGAATCTCATACACTCTTTTTAAGCTCAGTTTGAGTTTATTATCGTGTTCTTCTAATAAATAACAATCCACTTCATCATGTACTTGTAAAATATCTTCTATGTTCGCAACATAAAAATTTGAGAGCTCAGAAATATGAATTAGGCCTTTTTTTTGACCGCACTCAACAAATGCTCCATACGATTGAATACCTGTTACTTTGCACCTAATAATACGATTTGATTCCATAGAAAAACCTCATTTTATTATATCATAAAAAAGGATACCCTAGGGTATCCTTAATTGTATTATTCAGTGACTAAATAGATGCCTAATGCGCCTAGTCCAACATGTGCTGACACGACAGGACTCACAAGTCCAACAATTTGAATTTTGACATCTTTTCCGAGTTCAGATAATTTTTCTTTGAGAGATTGTGCACGCTCGATATCATTGACATAATTAATGTATACTTTAAGTTTTTTCTTTGTTGATTCAATTAAGTCTTTTGATTGTTCAAAAATATACTCTTTAACACCAATGAAACTACGTACGGTTTGATCTAAACCTAAATTACCATCTTTAAATTTTAATACTGGTTTTTTCTTTAGTAAATTCCCAATAAATGCTTTTGTTTTTGTAATTCTACCACCTTTAATGAGATATTTAAGGTTATCGACTGTAATAAAGAAGAAGCCTCTTGTTTTAATATCTTCACATAAAGCAACCAAATCATTCATTGTTGGTTTTTTTGCAAGTAATTCAAGTACAGATTCTACAAAATATAACCCGCCAGCACCTGTGGATTCTGTATCTACGATGGTGACACGCTCTGGTTGATCTAATGTATCTTTAGCAAGAGTTGCCGAATTGTATGTTCCACTTAAATTTTTTGCAAGCGTTAATACGAGAATTTCATCATATTTTTTAAGTTTTTCTTCATACGCTTTTACATAACTCTCAGGTGTAGGTTGACTTGTTTTAAAATCTTTATCTTCTAAAAATGCTTGTTCAAGTTGTTTAATTGTGATCGATCCATCTAAATGTGGTTGTCCATCCACAAAAACAGTCAGGGGAATGATAGAAATATCATGTTTTTTTGCGAGTGCTTCATCTATGGTGAATGTTGAATCTACAATAAGTCCAATTTTCGACATGTGCTACTCCTTTTATTTTAATTTCCTATATTATATCAAATAATAAAGGTCAAATACAATATTTGACCTTTATTCTTCTACCATCACAACACCAATAATACCTGGGACATTTTCAAGCAACATCGTTTCAATACCTTGTTTTAGAGTAATATCAATGGCCATACAACCATCACAAGCACCGAGCATTTTAACGTAAACAATGCCATCTTCAATTGAAATGATTTCAATGTCTCCGCCATCTCTTTGTAAGTATGGTCTCACTTTGGTAATGAGTGTATTCACTTGACTTTCCATTGTTTGAATATCCATAAATTACTCCTTTTCTTCATTATAAGATGGATCTACTTCTTTTTCAAGTAATGCTTCTTCTTGGTGTTCGCCTCTTTTTAAAATGAAATATGCTGAATTCATATTGCAGCTTTCATTTAAATAATCTGGAATTTTTTTATAACTATGAACCCCTTTGTCTTCTTCAGAAAACCCTTTTAACCTTAAAATTGTTGCGGATACGTCCCCAACCATATACATGTATTTATCAAATAATTCATTGATGTATTTTTCATTAAATTTTACGATATCAAAGGCATCTTTATGATTTTTAATTAGTGTGAATACGCCGTGTTCTGTTTCAATAATCATATGTATCTCCTACAATGATAATTTGATCAATCTTTTGATCATGTAACATTTGTGGTAATGTTTTGATGACTTGAAAACCGATGACGACAGATAGTGTTTTGATTGTTAGGTGATGTTCTATAAATCGATCGAAAAAACCTTTTCCGTATCCTAAACGATCACCATCAAGAGTAACTGCCAACGCAGGTACAATCAATAAATCAAGTGTCTCATCAACGATTTTATCTAATGTTGGTTCTTGAATATGCATGGCACTTTCAACCAGATCAGCCCCTAAATGATAGGGATGATATTGCATGTCATCATCATGTACCACAGGTAAAGCAAAATGTTTTTTATCCTTGGTTAAATCTAATATGTTTAATTCGTTTTTTATCGGATGATAGATACCGATATGATTTGCATGGATATAATAAGGGTGTTTTTGTATTTTTTTGACAGCTTCTTTTGAATACATCTCTATAATTTCTTTTGACAAATGCATTCTTTTTTCAAGCATAATATATCTAAGTTCAGTTTTCGTCATATAACCTTAAAGTGGAACGTTTCTGCATACCAACACGTAATGTTAAAAGTCTCTCTTCTAAAAGTTTTAATGTCTCGTGAATATGTTTAACATACGTACTTTCCATCATTACCGCATTTACTTCTAATTGATCCCGAATATTCCCGTATTGCATGGAGACATCCATAAAATGTGTGCCAGATGATAATCCTTTTTCAAGCAATTCAACACGTCTTGGATCTGTTATAAGTATAATAAAACGACTTCCACTCATACGGTAAATATCCCCAGATTCAGAAATAAATGTTTTTCTCATTTGTTTTATATATTCGCTTAAAAACATATTTCCAACATCTCTACCATATTTTAAATTGAGTGCATTTAAATTATGGATCGACACATATAATATGTCAAAAAATTGTTGATGATTCATTTTTTTACTCAAATCGAGTTCTATCTCGTGATACGATTTTAATGCATCCAATGATTCGATGTTCGATGCTTGGAAGTGTTTGGTTTGAACCGCTTGAATCGTACCCATGATCATTCCTTTTTCGTGGTGCTCGAACAAATATTTCCCTTTTTCAACAACCCAAATCGTTTGATTATCTCTTAAAATTCGATATTTAAATTCGTATGTTGGTGCATCTACACTCAATCTTTCAATGATGTTTTCACGTTTTTCTTGGTCTTCTTTTACCATTCGATGCAAAAATGTTTCATAGGATGTATTTTCTGATGCAAATTGAAATAATTGACAAGCTTGATCGTTCATCCATATTTCTTTTTTGTTTAAGTCTATTGAAAAAAGTCCTTCTTTAGTAAGTTCTAGTACGGCGATGAATTTATGTCGTATACTTTCGAGTTCTAAATTGCTTTGTTCCAGTTCTTTTTCAACAGCAATGAGTTCAATATCGGTTTTTTTCTCACCTACTGCAACAAGCCCTCGAAATTTTGCAAACACAAAGACTGGTTGAATCATAAACCGTATTAAAGATCTTTCTCCAAGAGCATTTAAAAATATAATTTCTAGGACATCTGTTTGATTTGGTTGAACGGTCTTTTTATATTTATTAAAAAATAGTTGGATATCTTTTTCGGTTGCATCTTCGTTATTTAGTTGTTGAATACGAATAGATTTTGAAAGTGTTTGATGTAATCTTTTACCAATCACATCCTCTTTATCTAGCCCTAATTCTTGTAAAAATCCAACTGAAATATCTTTCACTTTCTCTTTTTGATCTAAAATATAATACATATTGAACTTCGACGTTTTCATTGCTTTTACAAAAATAGAATAATGATTTGATTTCAACGTAGATGCTCTGAATAAACTAAAAATAAAAGACATCAATAATATAAAAACGAGTATCGTATAGACTAAATAAAGTTGTTGCCACTCTGCTGATAACGTCTCTAATACAATTGTGTCATTTACAGTTAAATAGGTCAATGTTGCATTGCCAAACACAAAGACAAAAACAAAAAGAAGTCTTACAACATATACTTTTTCTTGTTGAAGACTTTGAAGAATGACCATAACAAGCATAAGGATTGAAAAAACAAGTAAAAAAATAGGATGTATCATGTGTTCCTCATCTTATAATAAAACAACAACGAAAGCAATGATTAATGCCAATACAATCGTTAACCAATTGAATCTATTAAATGTATTAAATAGAAATCCAGACACTCTGTTTCCAGCTAATACACGAAAAGGTAAAAATACAATCAATAATATCGATTTCATATGTGCCTCACTTCATAAACGTATTTAAGTATTCCATGAGTTTTTCTTTTTCGTTTAGCCTCACTAAAATACCTTCAATTGCAATCGAAATATCTCCTGTTTCCTCGGAAATAACGACTGTTAAACTGTCTGTCACTTCACTTATCCCAAGTCCAGCACGGTGTCTTGATCCCATGGTAGATTCAACTTTTTCGTTTTCAGACAGTACATAATAAGCCCCCGCACAAACGATTTCATCTCCACGAATGATCACCGCGCCATCGTGTAATGGTGTTAGCGGTGTAAATATATTTATAAGTATTTCTTTACTTACTTTTGAATGAAGTAATACCGCACGTTCACTATACTGGTCTAAGGTGTTATGTTTTTCAATCGTAATAAGTGCTCCAGTTTTTTGAGTGGATAAGTGCTGAACTGCATCATATATTTCTAATTTAGTAATGTCACTACCCATTTCAAAATCATCTTTTTTAGATTGATTTTTCCAAGCTAAATCAATCGCTAGTCTCATATCTGGAACAATCACGATAATATATACGAGTGGCAACCAATAAATAAGATAATCAAAAAGTGGCATTAATATTGGCAATTGTAACCAATACACAAGTGCCGAAAGTGCATATATAAATGCAAAGACTGTGGATATGGAAATAAGTCTTTTACTTGAAGTGATGAATCTTAAAATAAATAAAGAAAAAATAAATATTAAATAAAATTCAATCACTAGGCTTAGTGTAATATTAGGCATATAAACTCCTTAAAATAACACCTATATTATAGCATAATTGTGTGTTATTTTAAGGTTTATCATGTTTATTTAGCAAATCATTAGAATTTCAATTATAATCAACTTATGATTCAGACTCAACAAAAAATAGATCATGCCATCCTAGTTGCATTTTCTACACAACTGAATACCAATGACATGCAGCGCTCACTTGACGAGCTTGAAAGGCTTGCTGAAACGGTCCACATAAAAACAATACACAAACTCTCACAACATGGAAAAGTTGCTTCAGCTAGGACGCTTATCGGAGATGGAAAAGTTAAAGAAATCAAACATTTGATTCAAAAAGATGACATTGATGTGGTCATTTTTGATGATGAGCTTACACCAGCACAACTAAGAAATTTAGAATCTGATTTGGATCTTCAAGTATTTGATCGAAGCTTTTTAATTTTGTCTATTTTTGCGGAACGTGCACAAACAAAGGAGGCCGTACTAGAGGTCGCTTTGGCTCAAAAACGTTATATGATTTCCAGACTCATTGGAATGCGTGCATCTTTATCTAGACAAGGTGGTGGATCTTATAACGCAAAAGGTCCCGGTGAAACAAAACTTGAACTCGATCGACGTAAAGTATTAGAAGATATATCTATTATAAAAACACAGTTGAAGAAAATAAAAACCGAGAAAGAAACCTCTAGAAAACAACGAAAATATACACAAACAAAAACCGTTGCGCTCGTTGGATATACCAATGCTGGAAAATCTACTTTGATGAATGCCTTGTTGAAACAATACGGTTTAAAAGATCATGAAACTCTTGAAAAAGATATGCTTTTTTCCACGATTGATACAAAATCAAAGCGTCTTCATTTTGATAACCAAAGAGATTTTTTATTAATTGATACAGTTGGATTTATTTCAAAACTCCCAACGGAACTTATCAATTCCTTTGAAACCACATTAGAAGATGTTAAACAAGCAGATTTAATTCTACATTTAATTGATGGTACAGATATATCTCTTTCTCACATACAAACAACTCATGATATACTTAAAAAAATTGGTGCAGACCATATTCCAGTACAATACGTAGTAACAAAATCAGATATGCTTAATGATTTTCCAATGATTGACATTGATTATGTGTTAATCTCTTCTCATACACTAACAGGTATTACTCAACTCATGCGTGTCATCTTTGAAAAACTGTATCAATCGTTTAAAAATGTCTCTATGTCGATTGGATTTGATGATATGTCTGTCTATCATAAATTAAAATCACGCTATAAAATCATCTCTGAAAATTACCATGAGACCGGAATAGATATTAAAGTTTCAATTGATCCCAACCACTTAAAACCTTATCAAAGATTTATAAAATAAAAAGATTGTCTCTTGACAATCTTTTTTTAAAATCTTCTTACTGCATCTTCAAATTCTTTTACTGTCGTTGCTCTTACTAATTCTTTTCTTAAAGAGGTAGCATTTTCAATACCTTTTAAATACCATGGTCCATGACTACGCATCTCCAACACCCCTAGTTTTTCACCTTTTAATTTCACAAGATCATAAAGATGTTCAATCATGAGTGTTTTGATCTCATCAACAGTTGGTCTAATGACGGTTGGTTCCCCTTTTAAATAAGCATCAATTTCTCTAAAAATCCAAGGATTTCCAAGTGCTGCTCTACCAATCATAACAGCATCACAACCAGTGTATTCTAACATTCTTTTTGCTGAGGGGCCATCTACGATATCGCCATTTCCAATGACTGGTATTGAAACTGCTTCTTTCACAGCTTTAATGACATCTAAATCGGCCTTCCCTGAATACCCTTGTGCACGTGTTCTTGCATGAACAGTTATTGCACTCGCACCAGCACGCTCAATTTCTTTCGCAACTTCAACTGCATTCACAGAGTCATCATCCCACCCTGAACGTATTTTAACTGTGAGCGGTTTAGAAACACGTCTTGAAATTTCATAAACAATATCATAAATGCGTGTCGGATGTTTCATGAGCGCTGCACCTGCTTGTGCTTTGATTGCAACTTTTGGCACAGGACACCCCATGTTGATATCAATAGCATCGCAATTGCTATGGTTATCCACATACATCGCTGCTTCTACCATGGTTTCTAAATCTGAACCAAAGATTTGTTGGATCATTGGTTTTTCATCATCTGTCATAAATAACATCTGGATGGTTTTTTCATTTTTAAAAATGAGTCCTTTGTCTGAAATCATTTCTGCATAAACCATGCCTGCACCATGATTTCTGGCAAGCAATCTAAAAGGGCTGTTTGAAACACCTGCCATAGGAGCAAGTACAAGTTGATTATTTACTTCAATATTGCCTATTTTAAATCCCATATTTTCACCGACTTGATTGTATCATACCATGTGTTAACATTCAATTATGCTACAATACCTTTGGTGATAAGATGGAAGATTATGTATTAATTGGATACGCATATAACAAAACAGTAAGAATATACACTGCTGTTACAACAACTATTGTTGAAACAGCACATACATTGCATGGTACATGGCCAACAGCAAGTGCTGCACTTGGTCGATTTTTAACTGCATCTGCGATGATGGGACTCATGTACAAAGATGGTGAGCGTATCACATTAAGGATTAAAAGTGATGGTCCAGTGGGCTCGATGACTGTTGAAGCCAATGGGCTGGGTGATGTACGTGGTGACATTATGAATCCAGAAGTGTATATGACCTATCACGATGGTCCAAAAAAAGGAAAACTCGCCGTTGGAAAAGCTGTTGGTAAAGGGTTTTTATTTGTAACAAAAGATTTACTAATGAAGGATTATTATACTTCTTCTTCTGAGCTTCAAACCGGAGAAATTGCGGATGATTTTACATATTACTTTACTGCATCTGAACAAACCAACTCAAGTGTCGGACTTGGGGTACTTGTAAATCCAGATCAAAGTATTCAAACAAGTGGTGGCTTCATTTTACAATTAATGCCAGGTGTTACAGAAGAAACGGTTGACCATATAGAACAAGTCATTTCATCTTTACCTCCAGTTACCTCACTTTATGAATCTGGAGACACGCCAGAAACTTTATTTGAGCGTTTATCGGGTGGTACGGGTGTGATTTTGGATAAAAAATCTGTCCGTTATCATTGCACATGTTCACATGATGGCTTTTTGAAATCACTACAATCACTCTCTATCGACGCACTCACACCGCTTGCGAATGAAGATCATGGTGCACATATTACATGTCATTTTTGCAAAAAAGAATATCACATTTCTGAAGCATCTATAAGAGAAATCATTAAAAAAAAAACATCCTAAACTAGGATGTTTTTACTTTAGATAATACTTTTAATACCTTTTTAATGGGTAACCCCATAATGGTGAAAAAATCTCCATCATATGTATCAATTAGTTGATGTCCTTCGCCTTGAATCGCATAAGATCCTGCCTTATCAAATGGCTCTTTTGTTTCTATGTACCGACGTATATCTTCTTCTGTGAGAGCTTTGAACGTAACATTAGAAACTGTATAAAAACTTTCTTGGAAATCATTTGATAAAACAGTGACTCCAGTTAAAACTTGGTGTGTATTTCCTGATAACATACGCAGCATTCGTTTCGCATCATCTTCATCTTTTGGTTTTCCCAAATAATGTTCTATTTTATCTTTAAAATATACGATAGTATCCGCACCAATAACAACTGCATCTTGATGTTTGAGAAACACTTCTTTTGCTTTCTCCAGAGACAATGTCATCACATACGCCTCTTTTGAGGTTGGTTGAATACATGATTCATCAAATTGACTAGGAATGGTTTCAAAATTGATGCCAGCATCTTCAAGAATAGACTTTCTTCTTGGGGATTGACTTGCTAAAATAATACGCATATGATTGCCTCCTTTGGTATTATATCATAGCGCGAATTCACCACAATATCGTGTTATAATATAGCTATGCATTTAGAATCTTTATTGTCTCGATTACGCGAAGAATTAAATCAAACACCGTTTTTAATTTCTGTGAGTGGTGGTGTTGATTCTATGGTGTTATTACATACACTTAAAGAATTAAAACCAGTTGTTGTTCACTTCAATCACCACAAAAGAAAAGCATCTATCAAAGACGAACAATTTGTGTCTTCTTTTTGTTTAAACGAGGAACTTTCATTAATAACGGAAGATATCCATATCACACATGGTAATTTTCAATCAGAAGCCCATCACCAAAGACAAAATAAGCTCATTTATATTGCAAAGAAACATCAAATCACTCATGTGCTTACCGCACATCACCTTGATGATCATATAGAAACACTCTTAATGCAAATTCAACAACATGGCAATAAACGACTGAACATTGGACTAAAAGAAAAAAACATCATTAAAGACGTTATCTTTTATAAACCGTTGCTTACAATCGAAAAAAAACATCTTTATGACTATGCAAAAAAACACCATCTGAATCACGTAGAAGATGTCTCAAATCAAAAAAACATTTACACCAGAAATAGAATAAGAAACACATTGTTGCCTAAGTTATATCAAGCAGATCCTTATGTCAAAGAAAAAATCATTGCATATTTACAAAGAGTTCATACGATTTATCCAAATATTCAGCATGAAGCATCTACTTATGTCAAAGACATACTCTCGAAGCATGTTCTTTCTCAATGTCAACATTTACTTCTAAGAGAAATTATTTATCAATGGTTGTTGACACATCATGTTACACCAAAAACATCTTATATTGATGATGTTATCAAAGGGATACACAATGAGAAACCTAATTTTTCGATTTTATTAGAAAAAAATCAACAAGTGCTTTTCTCATATGATTCAATTTCAATTCAATCTCTATCTCATCAAAATACTTTAAATCAAGACGTTCTTAAAGGAAATGTTTTATTTGATAATAAACACGTTTCCATATTTTTCGATAATAAACCAAACAACATTCAAGCACGTACCGAAATATGTTATAATAAATTGATTTTCCCGCTCACTGTAAGGTACCGAAAAGCGGGAGATGTCTTATCATTTCATTATGGTCATAAAAAACTTAAAAATCACTTAATTGATATCAAATATCCAAAACATTTAAGAGATTCGTTGCTCGTGATAGTAGATCAACAGCAAACAATCGTTTTTGTTGAAGATGTTTATATAAACAAAACGTTAGGAGATAGCCATAAATTGTATTTGGCTTTAGAACCACATGATGACACACGATATTGAAGAAATTCTTGTTTCAAAAGAAGAAATTGAAACCATTTGTAAATTGCTTGGCAATAAAATTACAAATGATTATAAAGATAAAAAACCACTACTTATAGGTTTATTAAAAGGATGCATTCCTTTTATGTCTGATTTGGTAAAACATATCGATTTATATGTCGACATGGAGTATTTATCTGTCAGTAGCTATCACGGTGGTATTGCATCCACTGGAGATGTCAAAATAAAAAAAGATTCTGATATATCTTTTAAAAATCGAGATATTATTATCGTTGAAGATATTGTGGATACCGCGAACACAATTACAACGATGTTAGAGTTATTTAAAAACCGTGGTGCATCCTCAGTGAAGGTTGTCACAATGTTAGACAAACCAGGTGGACGCTTAAAACCTTACACACCTGATTATATAGGTACCACTATCCCAAATAAATTTGTTGTTGGATATGGGTTAGATTACAACGAATTATACCGAAACTTGCCTTACGTAGGTATATTAAAAAAATTTGTTTATTCAAATAAGGAGTCTTAATTAAATGACAAGAAAACCGAACACACCTTTAAAGAAAAAGCCTGATTATTTAGTCATTATATTCACCCTAATTATTATATTGGGGGTTTTTCTATTTTTAAGAAGTGCTTTAGAGGAACCTACTCAAAAACTATCTACATTAGAAATTACTGAAGCTGCAAACCAACAAGACATTGAGTATTTTTCTTATGCGCTTGTCGGTGGTGATAACTTTGATTTAGTAAATGTTTCTGGTGTCATAAAAGCTGCTAGTGCATCTAATTATGGAGATATACGTCAATTTACTGGCATCATGCGTATTGATGAAGCAGACGTAATTGCTTCACAAGTTGAATTGTCTGGTGGTACAACTGAGATTGTACCCTTATCAGGTGTTACATTTTGGACCGTTCTTATTAACATTTTACCTATTGGTTTATTTTTAATTGTTTTATTTGTTATTTTTAGAAATGCCAATAATCAAAATAACCGTGCCTTTGATTTCTCTAAAAATCGTGCAAAATTAAATCGTGAAAAAACAGTAACATTTAAAGATGTTGCCGGTGTTGACGAAGAAAAAGAGGAATTAGAAGAAATCATTGATTTCCTTAAAACACCTAAAAAGTATGCTGATATGGGCGCAAGAATTCCTAAAGGTGTCATGCTCGTTGGTGCACCTGGTACTGGTAAAACATTACTTGCAAAAGCTGTTGCAGGTGAAGCAAACGTACCCTTCTTTTCAATTTCAGGTTCTGATTTTGTTGAAATGTTTGTCGGTGTGGGAGCTTCTCGTGTGCGTGATTTATTTAAGGTTGCGAAAGAGAATTCACCTTGTATCATCTTTATTGATGAAATTGATGCGGTTGGACGTCAGCGTGGTGCTGGTTTAGGTGGTGGTCACGATGAGCGTGAACAAACATTAAACCAACTTCTTGTTGAAATGGATGGCTTTACTGGTAACTTAGGTATTATTATTATGGCTGCAACAAACAGACCAGACGTATTAGATCCTGCATTATTACGTCCAGGTCGTTTTGATCGTCAAATTACAATCGATTTACCAGACGTTAAAGGTCGTGAAGCCATTTTAAGAGTACATGCACGAAACAAAAAAATTGATCCAAACATTGATTTTAAAGGATTAGCATTAAGAATCCCTGGCTTTAGTGGTGCGGATATTGAAAATTTACTCAATGAATCTGCCTTACTTGCTGCCAGAGAAAACCGTACCATGGTCATTGAAAAAGATTTAGATGAAGCAATGGACCGCGTACGTATGGGTCCTGCGAAAAAATCTCGTAAATTTACACCAACTGAAAAGAAAACCGTTGCATTTCATGAAGCGGGTCATGCCGTTATTGGTATTAAAGTACCTCATGCAAACGTTGTTCAAAAAGTTACCATCATTCCTAGAGGGCGTGCAGGTGGTTATAACTTAATGACACCAGCCGAAGAAACCTTCTTAGAAACGAAACAATCACTTCTTGCGATGATCACAAGTTATTTAGGTGGACGCGTTGCAGAAGAAATTAAGTTTGATACGGTGACAACAGGAGCTTACAATGACTTTCAAATGGCAACAAAAATTGCGCGTGCAATGGTCACTGAATATGGTATGAGTCCTCTAGGACCCATTCAATATGAAAATCAAGGTGGAAGCGTCTTTTTAGGTAGAGATTACTATAAAGAAAAAAATTTCTCAGATCAAGTCGCACATGAAATCGATAAAGAAGTAAGAGATATCATTAATGAATGTTATGAAACAGCTAGAAAAATATTAACTGAGAATATGACATTATTAGATACAATTGCAGAATATCTATTAAATATCGAAACCTTAACAAAAGTAGACATTGATGAAATTGTTGAAACAGGAAAACTTTCTTGGTGGGAAGAACAAGAAAAAGAAACTTCTAAACCTGTAGAAGAACCAAAAGATGAGGCTTGATAAATATTTAAAAGTGTCGCGTCTCATGAAAAGGCGTACAGTTGCAAAAGATGTTGCTGAAAAATCTAAAATAGACGTAAACGGGAAACCAGCAAAACCGGGTTATCGATTAAAGCTTGGTGATACCATTGCCATTCATTACGCTGCAAAAACAATTATTGTTAAAGTCACATCATTTCAGATAATCAAAGATCAAATGATGTATGATGTGATTCAAGCATAACACTTTTGGCAATTTTATGGCCATTTGTTATCACTTAAGGAGTAGTCATGGAAGACTTAGAACAAACGAGAATTCGAAAAGAAAAACTTGAATATTTAAAAGAAAAAGGCATTGATCCTTTTGGCTCTAAATTTTTACGTACACATCATGCAAAAGACATCAAAGATGCCTATGATTCGTTAACAAAAGAGGATCTAGAATCCCAAAAAATTGAAGTTTCTGTTGCCGGTCGTATCATGTTAAAGCGTGGTCAAGGCAAAGCAGGATTTATGCACCTTAAAGATCGTAGTGGCACGATACAAATTTATGTGCGATTAGATGATTTAGGGGAAGATCAATATGATATTGTCTCTCATAGTGATTTAGGAGATATCATTGGGGTTAAAGGTTTTCTTTTTAGGACGAGAACCAATGAACTTACAATTCATGTAACAAATTACACCCATTTAACAAAAGCATTACGTCCTTTGCCAGATAAATTTCACGGGCTTCAAGATAAAGAAATTGCAAGACGTAAACGCTATTTAGATTTACTTACAAGTGATGATGCCTTAAGTGTTGCGATCTTACGTCCAAAAATAATACGTTCGATTCAATCTTTTTTTGATAACAAGGGTTTTATCGAAGTAGAAACACCCGTACTTCAAAAAACACTGGGTGGGGCATCAGCAAGACCCTTTAGAACACACCATAATGCGTTAGATATGGATTTCAACTTAAGAATTGCAACAGAACTTCCATTAAAAAAGTTACTTGTTGGTGGTTTAGAAGCTGTTTATGAAATTGGTAGACTTTTTAGAAATGAAGGTATGGATGCAAAACATAATCCAGAATTTACTACGATAGAAGCTTATCTTGCGTATTCTGATATGGAAGGTATGATGGATTTAGTTGAAGACGTTTTCAATCAAGTTGCTGTAGTAGTACTAGGTACAACAGAAGTTTTCTATCAAGGAGAAACAATACATTTTACAAAACCGTTTAAACGCATCCATATGGTAGACGCGATCCAAGAACAAACGGGTATTAACTTTTTTGAAGTCATTTCTTTAGATGAAGCGAAATCGCTTGCTAAAAAACACAACATACATGTTGAAAAACACTTTGAATATGGTCATATTGTAGAAGCTTTCTTTGAGCAATTTGTAGAAGAAACACTCATTCAACCAACGTTTGTCTATGGACATCCAATAGAAATTAGTCCATTGGCTAAGAAAAATATAGATGATCCAAGATTTACAGAACGTTTTGAATTATTCATTGTAAAAAGTGAGTTTGCGAATGCGTTTTCTGAACTCAATGACCCAATCGATCAAAGGGAACGTTTCGATGCACAACAAGAACAAAAAGCACTTGGTAACGATGAAGCAAACGATGTTGATCACGACTTTTTAGAAGCATTAGAATATGGTATGCCACCTGCTGGAGGTCTCGGTATAGGTATTGATAGACTGATTATGTTACTCACCAATACACCAAATATTCGTGATGTCATTTTATTTCCTCATTTAAAAACAAAAGAATAAAAATAAGGCCACTCTCTTGAGTGGCTTTTTTAATGTTTATTCAATAATGCCTAATTCATCGGCAATTTCTAAATAAATATCATCGATTGGATAGAAATCTACTTTTAATCTTTTAAACATTGTATATGTTAGTTCATCTAAATCTTTAAACATTTGAATGGGTATCGGTTCTTGATTAGACATTTTTTCAATGAGTTGTTTTTCAAAATCCATCAATTGATTTAAATCTTCTTGTTCAAACTCTTCTAATCCTAATATTTCTTGCTGAAATTCGATAGTCGATAATAACAAATTCACTTCTTTGGCATTTTTTTCTAACAAATGTACATCTTGTTGAAAATACTTTTTTAATATTGTTTCTATTTCATCAATTTGATCAGCCAAATAATAAAATCCTGTTTGGAAAATATTCAATTCATCTGCAGTATAGGATAAAGAGTCTACCATCTTTGTATATAAGTGCTCAACAACATGAAACACGTGTTTAAAACGCAACATTAAAGAAGACTCTTGGTGAATGAGTGATTGAAGAAAATCATGTTTATCTAATTTCCAACTCGCATATTCATGATATACGTGTTCTTCGTTCATTTTAACCTCAAATTAAGCTTTATTGACTGAACCAAATAACGTCAGTTTCGTTTTGATCACTTCTTTAATTGCTACTGTTCCTGGTTTTAATAGTTTTCTTGGGTCGAACCCTTTGCCTTGTTGGTCTAGGCCTTGTTCAATATATTCACGTGTAGCTTTTGCAAATGCAAGTTGGCATTCCGTGTTTACATTAATTTTAGAGACTCCTAAAGAGATCGCTTTTTTTACCATGTCATCTGGAATACCAGAACCACCGTGTAATACAAGTGGCACACCACCTGTTACATCTTGAACTTCTTTTAAAACATCAAAGTTAAGTCCTGTCCATGATGGTGGATACATACCGTGAATATTTCCAATACCTGCTGCAAACATATCCACACCAGTTGCTGCAATTTGACGGCATTCTTCTGGATCTGCGATTTCACCACCACCAATGACGCCATCTTCTTCACCACCAATAGAACCTACTTCTGCTTCTACAGAAACACCTTTTGCGTGACACATTGTAACAACCTCTTTTGTTTTTGCTAAGTTTTCATCAAACGGATAGTGAGATCCATCAAACATAATAGATGTAAATCCAGCATCAAGTGCCTTTTTTGCACCATCATAAGTCCCGTGATCTAGATGGACTGCAACCGGTACTGTAACACCTAAGAAATCATGAACTTCTTTTACCATACCCATCACGTTTTTATAGCCACCCATATATTTTGCTGCACCTTCAGAAACACCTAAAATTACTGGTGATTGAAGCGCTTCTACTTCTTCAAGTGTAGATTTTATCCACTCCAAGTTATTAATGTTAATCTGAGCAATACCATACCCCTCTTTGTGTGCTTTTAAAAGCATATCACTTGCTGAAACTAATGCCATAAGTTTAAATCTCCTTTTATCTTTTCATCTTTATTATACATTTTTTCATTCATTTTAATACAAGAAAAAAGTCTCATAGAGACTTTTAATCTTCATCATACATATCTTCGTAATCATCCATGATTTCATTATAATCATCGTCATCAAAATCATCGTCAAAATCAAGATCGACATCATCACCGTCATCTTCATCTGTTGATTTCATAGAAATTTCTACATCAATGTATTCTTTTTCTTCTTTTATTGCTTCAATCTCTTCTTGATCTTTAATAATTTCAACATCTTCTTCATCGTCATCATCATCTTCTTCTAGGACAAGCTCTTCTTCTTCTGAAGGCAAGGTAATATCGTCAATATTGAAGTCTGTGAATTCAATTTCTTCTTCTATTTCTTCTTCGTTTGTATCTGCATCGCTAACATAGGCAAAACTTTCTTTGTCCCATAAGTCTAAATTGTTTTCTTTTATATTCCATTGGTTATCGCCACAAAATACAAACTTTGCGCTGTGAGTTAAGTCTAAATAAAAAGAATTTAGCTTTTGAAAATCATTTGAATCAAATCCTTTAACGTCAAAAATGTATTGAATAATGTCTTGAAGTGGTGTGTCTTCGTTTCTTTCTCTAATATAGAGTTCTGCAAGCTCTAGCATAGATAATGAGCTGTTGGTTTTGTTCATTGAAACCTCCTAAAAACGTACCTATTGTACAGTAAAGTATGTGTATTTGCAAGTGTTTATGCTGACATCGCAAGTACAATGACTAAAATCACTGCAATGACAATAAAAAGCTTAAGTGTTTTCTTGACAAATTGAATGGTGCCTAAAACAATAATAACAAGTAATAATATCGCACCCGGAATTTTAATAAGTTCTGGTAATGGTCGAATCACTTGGTCGTAAAAATCAAGGATTAAACCGTCAAATCCAATTAAATTTTGAAGAAATCCATTAACGTCTCCAAAAATATTATTGATAATATTTAAGATGCCATTTGAATCCATAATACCCCCTCGTTAAAAGCCTTTCCTGTTTTCTACAGCTTTTGCAAGTGTTTGACTATCTGCATATTTAAAATCTGTACCTACTGGTAAGCCGTAAGCAAGTCTTGTAATTTTGATGGTCTCACAAAAGAGTGAATGTAAATATCTTGCGGTGAGTTCTCCTTCAACTGTACTGTTGGTTGCAATAATCATTTCTTCAAATTGTGATAAGCGCTGTTGAAGTGTTTCTATATTTAAATCTTCATTTGTGATTCCTCTAGAAAAATCAATCACGTTTCCTAATACATGATAATATCCGCGATAAGTTTGCATCTTTTCTAACACGATCACATCTTTTGCTTCAGCAACAACCATTACAATAGGTTCTCTATTCGTATCTTTACACACAAAACATGATGAATTATCGGTAATCATGTGGCATATCTCACATGTTTTAATCGTTGTATACGCTTCTTCAAGATCTTTTGAAAATGACAATACATCTTCTTTTGGTTGAGAAGTGATCAAATGAAGTGCGAGTCTCTCGGCTGTTTTTTCACCAATACCCGGTAATTTTTGAAAATCTTCAATGAGTTTTTTTAAACTTTTCGGATACATTAGAATCCAAATCCACCCATGCCGCCAGTAAATTGTCCCATGGTTTCTTCAGTTTCTTTTTCAATTTGTTTTAAAGCATCATTGGTTGCCATAACGATGGCATCTTGAAGTAATCCAACTTCTGATAACAAATCTGGATTAATTTCAACATCAAGAAGTTGCTTGGTGCCTTGTACAATGACGGTTACACCGCTTGCTTTTCCATAAAATTCTTTTGATTCTAACTTTTCCTGAGCTTCTAACATTAGTTTTTGCATTTTTTTAAGTTTATTAAGCATATTTGGATTCATGTTATTTTCCTTTCTTAACTGCTTTATCACCAAAGTACTCTTTGGCAAGATCAAAAGCTTCATCTGTTTTAACTTGTTTTTCTGTCCTATATAATTGTAAGTCACGAGAGGTCAATTTTGGTGTTTTATGCCCTTGTTTCCACAATGTGACATATTCCGCCTTAATTGCAAGCCAATCATTTTTTAATATGACATGGTAGTCTTCGATGACTTTGGATTTAGCGTTTAATATATCTAACACATCTTTTTTAATATCATCTTCATACATTTTTAAAGCTGTATTTAAGTCATCATATACCAATAACATGTGCGTTTTAGTAACAGCCTCAAGTGATCCTTCAAATAGAAGATGTGCAGAAAACTCTTTTCCGGGTTCGTCATACTGTTCGAGTTTGTGCCACGCTGATAACAATAATTCTTTTTTATTTTTGTCACTTGCATGTAAGATATGTTCAACATCTGATACTGTAACAAGTGCTTCTCCATCATGTTGAGTTGATTGAACCTGCTGGCTATTAGATTCAATATTTTCAGATTTAGTCTGTGTTGCCACTTGTTTTGATTGTTTTAATTGCTCGATTTCTTGCCTTAATGACTGTATCTCTGATTGAACATCAACTGATCTTATGACTTGGTGCTCAATCATTTTCACAACAGCAAGTTCAAGATACGTTTCTTTTTGTGTTGTGTATTTAATATCATATGACAAGTCATTAATGACATCTAAGAAATGATATAGTTTTTCATAAGGTATATATTCAGCAATGTCTTGATAAGAACCTTTTTTATTGGTTGCTTTTTCTTTTAGTATTTGTGATAAAGCTTCTGTAAAGTCCGCAAGAATGCGTGTCACTTCTTTACCTTGATTTAGTTGTGTTTTGACCATATCTAAGGCTTTTGATGTTTCTTTATTAATGATTGCCTTTAATACATTTTCCAAGTCTTTATTTGATACTGCACCCGTGACTTGATAGACGATACTTTCGGTGATTTTATCTGATGCATATGCGCGTACTTGATCGAGTAAAGAAATGGAATCTCGCACAGATCCACCACCTAAAGAAGCAATGGCTGATATTGCACCTGAAGTAATATTGATGGTTTCTTTTTCGCAAATATCTTTAATTTTTGTTTCAATTTTATCTTTTGCAACAAGTGTAAAATCAAAACGCTGACAACGTGATAAAATCGTCTGTGGAATTTTGTGAATCTCTGTTGTTGCAAGAATAAAAATTACGTGCTGAGGTGGTTCTTCAAGTGTTTTAAGTAGCGCATTAAATGCGCCTGTTGTGAGCATGTGCACTTCATCGATGATATATATTTTATACTTGCCCAAACTCGGCATAAATTTTACTTTGTCTCTAATATCACGAATTTCATCAACACCGTTATTAGATGCAGCATCAAGTTCTATAATATCTGACATATCCGATGATTTCAGTGTATGTAAAACATCACAATGATCATATGTTTCGTTTTCTTCTTGAAAGCAATTAATTGCTTTTGCAAATATTTTTGCAACCGATGTTTTTCCAGTTCCACGAGGTCCACTAAACAAATATGCATGGGACGTTTGATTAAATTTTAGTGCATTCGATAATGTCTGAATGACTGCCTCTTGACCAATCACATCATCAAATGTTTTTGGACGATAAGCACGATATAATGCGATATATGCCATGTGTTCCTCCTTTAAATATTATAACACGACTTTGAGGATTATTTACCTAGACAAAAGCGTCTAAACATATCATCTACAAGTGATTCATGATATGTATCCCCTGTGATTTCTGAGAGAGCTTCCCAAGCATCTCTTAAATCGAGTTGAATCATATCGATGGGTGTTTCCGTTAATGTTGATTGTAATGCTTTTACTAGGTGCTCATAACTTTTTTCTAATAATGAAATTTGTCTTTTATTCGATAAATACTTTAAGTCTGTTGTTTGTATGTGTGCGATATCAAACAATTCATTTATCTTAGATTCTAGTTGATCTAGATGTGTACTATTTTTTGCTGATATAGATATGACATCTAATCCTGTTTGATTTTCACCTAAATCTTCTTTATTCCCTACAAGAATATAAGGTTTATTATTTAGTGATGTTAATAATGTTGTTTCTTCTTGATCTAAAGGCTTTGTTTGATCGAGAACAAATATTACAAGTTCTGCTTGATCCATCATCTTTTTCGATTTATCGATACCGATGCGCTCAATCGTATCTTCGCTATGTCTAATTCCAGCGGTATCTATTAGGTGAAGTTTGATGCCACCTAGATGTAAAGACCCTTCAACGATATCTCGTGTTGTCCCTGGTATATCTGTTACGATTGCTTTATCTTCTTTAATGAGTGCATTTAACAAGCTACTTTTGCCGACATTAGGTTTTCCAATGATTGCTGTTTTGATTCCGTGACTAATGATATTGTTTCTTTTTGAAGCAATAATTGCTTTTTTTACTTCTTCTAAAAATGCTTGTATTTTAGGTTTTAAAAAAGATTGTGTCACTTGATTTTCTGATTCATATTCGGGATAATCGATGTTCACTTCAATATGGGTAATCCATCCCATGATAATTTGTTTATATTCAGTGATTGTTTTTGAAATTTGAGATTGGTGCCCTGCTTGTGCAATTTGAATTTGAAGATCATTTTCAGCTTCAATAATATCCATCACAGATTCAGCTTGTATCAAGTCTATTTTTTTATTTAAATACGCGCGTTCAGTAAATTCTCCCGGTTTGGCGAGATCTATACCACACCTTAAAACTGCTTGTAGAACATTTTGGGTGACACGTATACCACCATGCGTAAATATTTCAATCATATCTTCACCGGTATATGACTTTGGTGCGTGGTATGTAACAACCATTACATCGTCTATAAGTTGATTTTTTTCAATGAGTTGTGTATGTTTCATTGTGTTTGGTTTAATTTTAGTCAATGACGTTTTTGGAAAAAGGTGACCAACGATAGAAATGACGTTTTCGCCACTAATTCTAATGATTGAAATCGCACCTTTTCCATAGGGTGTGGCAATCGCTGCAATGGGTTTTTGCATCATAGGTGATCTTCTAAATCCTCATCAATATGTTCTTTTTTAAACGGATTAAACCCTCTAACTAAGTCTCTAGAAAAAATAAAAATGACAATAAATAGTCCTACTACAGATCCAAGCACTAAAAAACCGCTACCAAATATCAAACCAATGATGGCTGAAGACCAAATTGTAGTTGCAGTGGTAATTCCTTTTATTGAACCTTTTTCTTTTAAAATAACACCGGCACCAATAAAACCAATTCCAGTTAGTACTTGTGCAATGATACGTTGTGTTTGAACTTCTTGCATCCCTAAAATTTGGATTTCATATTCGTAAAGTAGTCGTTGCATAATCGCAATTGCAGCACTTGCAAATGCAACAAGCATATGAGATGAAATTCCAGCAGCTTTTCCTATTTTTTGTCTTTCAAAGCCGATAAAATAGGCAACTAGAGATGTTAAAATAAGTGGTAAAAGTACCACAAAGAACAATTGTTCTAAAGTTATATTCAAATCTAATATATGATTCATATGTTTACTCCTTTAACTCTTTTATGTGGTGAATTACATCGCCAATGAATTGATCTAAATGATCCCAAGAGGGTAGTCTGGCACCGGATGCTTTTGCATGACCACCGCCTTCATATTTCTCGGCAAGTGTGTTAATCACTGGACCAGATGATCTTAATCGTATTCTTATCTCATTTTCATATTCTATCATAAGTGCCCACACTGGAAAGCCTTTTAAACCACCAATTAAATTTACAACAGACGCTGCTTGTTCATCTGTCACACCATACTGATTGATAACGTCTCTAGGCATTTTTAAATAAATAAATCCGCCTTCAACTGTAACAAAATTAGAATATACATAACCTTTTAGTGCAAACATTTTGAGAGACTCTTGTGTAAGTTTTGAATCAATAAACTCAACATCTACACCTGCATTAATAAGTGCACCAGCCATACGATGTGTTCTATTGGAAACTCCCCTATAGCGGAATCTTCCAGTATCTGTTATAAGTCCTGTATATAATGCAATCGCAGATGATAAAGGAATCTTTAAATTGTGTTGTATTGCAAAATCTGTAATCATTTCAGATACTGCGGGATAACTCGTATCCACCCAGTTCATATCACCGTATGCGTCCACATCAATATGATGATCAATTTTTATAACTTTTTTGCCTTTAACATACCTTGGATCACTAATACGCTCTTTTGTTGCGGTATCCACAACGATCGATAACGCGTCTTGATAAACATCATCGTTGATAGTATCAGGTGATCCTACATATTTAACGTAGTCACTTTCTTCTCCAACAACATAAATGTTTTTATTAGGAAACGCTTCTTTTAATATTCCTTTTAATCCGTATTGCCCACCATAGCAATCTCCATCAGGTCTCTTGTGTCCATGGATAACAATGGTGTCGTATGTTTTAATTTCGTTTAATATATTTTTCATTGTGCCTCACCTTTTCATTTAAATCCTCTAGTAATTTGTGTACATCTTCTAATGTTTCAAGTGTCGCGCCACATGCGTGAAGATGTCCGCCACCACCGTATTTTTTCGCAACATCCACAATCGGAATATCTCGAGACCTTAATTCTGCAATATATTTGCCATTAGTATCTTCAGAAAAGCTACCCCATATCTTCACTTCTTGAATACCCGCCATTAAATTGACCATCCCTCTACTAATCGATTGAAAATCTTCTCCTGTTGATTGTATGAGTGCTTGAGGATTACTGCGATAGGCAACAGTGTCTTTTGTTAGTTCAAATGATGAAAATTGATTTTTAATTTGTTTTCTTCTAAGGGGTTCTGTATATAAATAGTTATATAAAGCTTTTATATCTGGTTCAAATTTAGAAACGTAACTTGCAAGCGAAAATGTTCTTTCAGGTTCTTTTAAATATAAAAACCTTCCTGAATCTGTCACCATACCTCCATATAAATACGTTGCCGCATCTTTAGGCATATCAAGATTAAAACGCATTGCCAAATCAATGATCATTTCACAAGCTGAATTAAAACTTGTGTCTTTGTAGTAATACGTCACGTTTTCTATCGTTGTATTATTATCATGGTGATCAATAATGATGCGCGATTTTGCTAATGTATACCTATTATCACTTACCATGTGTGCAACAGCAACATCTGTAATGATCACAAGTGCATCTTGATAACATGCATCCTCGATATCATCCATTGTTGCATGAAAACTCATGGTATTTAAATCGCCAACCGCATAAATTGTTTTATCTGGATAATGATGTTCTAATAATTTTTTTAATCCCATTTGACTGCCAATTGCATCAAGATCAGGTCTTGAATGTCTATGGATAATAATGGTTTGAAAAGACGCGATGCGTTCAATAATTTCTTTAAGCATAAATACCTCTTGTAAAAAGATTATAATAGAATAACATATTTGATAATAAAAAGCGAGTCGCCTCGCTTTTTATGTCCAAGGTAATGGAAGATGGGGTGTCCATACTGGATTTTGCGTTGTGTTTCTTCTTGTATCATAATTCCAATCAGGAGATTTTTCACCATCAGGGTTATTTGGAAATCCTTTAGTTCCCCATCCGTTAAGTTCGGCTCGATGTTGAGCAAATCTTAAGAAAGTTAAATATGGCACATTTTTATATGTAAGTAAATAATCATAACTTTGATATTGAGATCCTACATCTTCTGATAGGCCTTCTGCAACAATCCAAAATTGTGACAATGCGCCATTCACCCAAACAAGACCTAGGTTTCTTCCATAGCCTTCTTGTAGACTGTTGCCTGGAATCGACTG
>CAXRJA010000014.1:0-6301 GCA_964230965.1 Acholeplasmataceae bacterium
AGAAAAAAATAATCTTCATAAAGAAAGCACCTTCAATAAGAAGGTGCTTTTTTAATAATGTCCCAAAAACTTAACATCGAACTTAGATGCCATATGTTTTATAACTGTGTCGAGCGCATTTAAAGTAGAAGTTGTCATATCAATTTCAATGTAGAAATGATATTTCTTATCTATTTTTTTATTCGGTCTTGATAATATCGCAGATAAGTTGATGTGATGCTGTTGAAATTGACCGAGGATATCATATAACAAACCTGGTCGATCGACATGAGGTGTGACTAATAAAGATGCTTTTTTAAAAGTTTCATAATTAGGATGTAAGGAAATACATGCAAAACGTGTTTGGTTATGAGAAAAATCTTCAATATGATCTATGTGAGGTAGTTTATCATCTACTAAATGCATGGGAACGATCGCCACACTTTCTTCATCAATATGTTTGATCGAGTCAGAATTTGATGGTGTTGTAATGATATTGAGTGATTTATAATCGGATAAAAATTGTTGACATTGCTGTTGGGAAACAAATTGAGCATAAATTTTTTTTGCTTGCACGATATTCCCAACACATCCAAATGCAATGGGTAATGTATGTGTCTTGAAAATATATCCAGTATGCTTAATAAGACCATCTAACGTTTGATAAACAAACCCATCAGTTGAGTTTTCTAATGGTACAAGAATATCTGTATCATTAGATAAGCTATCAAAGACAGATTGCAAATTTTTTTCATAGTGGATATTGTGTGTATGTGTGTAATGCATGGTTGCACATACTTCTGAAAACGAGCCCTTTGGACCAAGTGTTACGAGTTTTTTCATATGTGAAACTTTCTTTTAATTGCTTCGAAAATAGGACGAATATTAAAAAATATGAGTCCTAAAATTACACTAATTGACACTAAAAAAGTAATTTGTGTTGGTAATGGATCACGGATCCATCCTATTAAATAAAATCCATATGGAATAATCCCTAAAATACTAAGTAAAAATACATGATAACCATCGTCATGATCACGATTTTTTTTAAATAAAATGACGATTGTATAAAGTAATATATTGACACCTAAAACAATTGGAATGACGAAGTCAAGCGCCCAAACTGTTTCACTTATGAGGAGTCCAATACTAAAGAGTAAAATCAATGTGAGTAACAGAATTTTTGTCACTTTAAGTGTCCAAAATTCAGATAAGAATACGAAGGATGCCATGATAATTGCATATAAATGGATGACACCTGCGATTAAAGAGAAAGATGCATCTTGATTTTGAATGTCAATAAAAAACAAGATGATGAAACTAAGAATGTTTAAATAAATAAAACCTTTAAATATTTTCGTATTATCTTTAGGCTTTGTAAAGTTTGGAAAAGAAACAGTAGTTTTAGTTTTATCAGATTCTAATGGGTTTCCACACAAGACACATTTTGTTTGTGGAGTTTCATATTGAAGATGACATTGTTTACAATAAGACATCGTATCTCTCCTCGTAGTTGGATATCACCCGCATCTTTAAGTTATGAAGATAGAATGTATCAACGATTTTTTTCATAATCGAGTGGTCTTTTAATCGCGACGCTAAATTTAGTTGCAAGGTATCTTGATAGCTAATTAAAGAGATACCTAGACCATAGCCACCAATGATAAAGTTAATGTCAGAAATGTAAGGTACCATAGATTGAGGACATTTTGCTTGACCCAAATTAGAGAAAGAAGCAGTATTGATTTTAGTTCCTAATATGTCATAACCAATTTTAAAGGCAATATTTTTTACAAAGAATGGCATAATTCTTAGTAACCATACTTTTTCTAAAGAAACATACCCAGATAATCTAGAAACGAGTTGTTCAGTTGTAAGCTGTTCTTTAAATTGAGTTTTAGTAATATCAATAATTTCTTCAAATGTTAATTTTGATTGTTTAGGATAGAAAACAGTTTTTAAATACATGGAAAAGTTTCTTAGTGTAACAGATTTAAAATAAGGTCGTAAATTAATGGGAATAAAAAGTTTGATAGGCTTTTTTTGTTGAGCAAAATGTAAACTTTCTTGCATCATTGCATAAACAACAACTGAAGAGACATATTGGGTAATTGTAGCATCATAAGATTTTGCAATCTTTTTCATCTCATTGACAGAAAACTTTAAACTAAACAAATGTGAAAATTGATATTTATAAGTTTCATTTTTAAGGTGAAACGCATGTTCCTCACGCATTTTTTTGACAGATTTTTTGTCATAATTTGAAACAAACGCATCTTCATTTTCTTTTGGTTGAATCGGACGTCTACCTAAAATCATGCCTTCAGGATCTAAGTCATGACCAAGTAATGTTAAATATTCATAAACAATGGAAAGCAAAAATTGATATGCACCATTGCCATCTGTTAAGGCATGAAATGTTTCTAATGTGATACGATTATTAAAGTAATACACTTTAAATAAATAGTGTTGATTTTTACTAGGGTGAAAATATTTGGTAATGATTGCAGGTTCTTTTTCCACTTTAAAATATGTGTTGTTTGAATCGAAATATTGCCAGAAAATACCTGTTTTGATTTTGACTGCAAATGCTTCAAATCTTGGAATCACAAGATTGACTGCTTGTTCTAATCGTTCAGGATTGACATCTTTATACAAAGACATACTTAAACGGAACACATTGGAGCGTTCTTGATTGGAAATGGATGGAAATACCTTTCCAGCGTTATCAATTTTAAACCAGTAACGTTTTTTTATCATCTTGCCTCAGTATGACAATTATAACTTTTTTTTACATATTCATTTACTATTATACTAAATATTTATAAAAAAAGTATTAATTTGAGATAATTGAATTGAGGTGAGCACATGTTAGAAACAACAGGAATTCATCATGTCACAGCTATGACGTCTGATGCTGAAAAAATATATCAATTTATGACAGGCATCCTGGGGTTAAGACTCGCGAAAAAAACAGTGAATCAAGATGATATTCATACATATCATTTATTTTTTACAGATGCAAATGGGTCTCCTGGAACAGATTTAACGTTTTTTGATTTTCCTCATTCGAGAAAACGATCCTTAGGAAAAAATTCAATTCAAACAATTGGATTAAGAGTGAAAAATAAAGATGCTTTGCTATATTTTAAAACACGCTTTGAAAAGCATCTTATTTCACATGGAAATATCGAAACATTATTTGATATGACAACCTTACCATTTCAAGATTTTGATGGACAGCATTACATACTTGTTTCAGATGAAGGACATTACACAGATGGTCTTACAGTGCCATGGCATGACACAGATATTCCAGAAGATTATCGTATTTTAGGACTTGGACCGATTGAATTTATTGTACATGATTTAGATGTCATGTCAAAAGTTATGAGGGATATGATGCATTTTAAATTAGTAACGATTGAAGATGATGTTGCATTATATGAAACATACAAGGGTGGCAATGCCGCACGAGTGATCGTTAGAGAAGAAAAGCATTTACCTCTTGCCATTCAAGGTTTTGGTGGTGTCCATCATGTTGCTTTTAGAGTAAAAGATGATGATGCGTTATGTCAATGGATCGAGCATTTAAATAGAATTCCTGCAAGACATTCTGGATATGTCGACCGTTTTTATTTTCATTCTCTATATACTCGATTACATCAAGGCATATTATTTGAGTTTGCTACAGATGGTCCTGGTTTTGAAGATGACGAAGAAGATTTAGAACACCTTGGAACAACACTTGCCTTACCACCAAAACTTAGACCTTACCGAAAACAAATAGAAGCACAAATTAAACCCATAAAAACGAGTAAAGCATCATGATACATCATGTATTTGAAAAAGGTACAAGTAAAGACGTCATTATTTTATTACATGGTACAGGTGGTAATGAAAGAGATTTACTACAGTTGTCAAACTACATTTCTAAAGAGGCAACTAAAATTGGCATAAGAGGTCGTATTTTAGAATCTGGAATGCCTAGATATTTCAAACGTTTGTCTCCTGGTGTATTTGACCTTGAGAATTTGATAGAGGAAACACATTGGTTATATCAAACAATTGTTGAATTGTTAGACCAATATGAACTTAAACAATATAACATTCATGTCCTTGGATACTCTAATGGAGCAAACATCGCATCTGCTATTAATTTTTTTTATCCAACATTATTTAGAACATCGATTTTATTTCATCCTATGAAACCTTTCGAACAATTTGATTATCCAGAGTTACATTCTCAACACATTTTTATTGGTGCAGGAAAAAATGATCCAATTGTATCGCAACAGCAAACATTTGATTTAGCTACTATTTATCAGAAACATGGCGCAGAAGTAGAGGTTTTTTGGTCACATAGTGGGCATCAAATTACACAACAAGCAATACTTGAAGCACATCAATTTTTCAATAAAAAAAACACTTGAAAAGGTGTTTTTTTAATAGTTTAGAATCATTTGTAAAGCTTTTAAACTTTTATCTAAACAAGTAACATCATTTGGTACGTGAATGAAGCCACATGGAATCGTTAAGTTTAACCGCATCACTCTGTAAAATAAATCATTACATACATACGTACCTGCATGATAGCTATCATTATAAGGAGTGTGTTCTTGTTGAAGTATTTTTGAAAAATGATCTAAAGGCAAAGTTGATTCCAAACTTAATGGACCATCATCTATAGGAATATTTAAAGGTTGATATCCTGAATTATCAGGAATTCTAGCATGCATCATATTTAAGGCGACATGTTCGAGATGTAGTACTTTATTTGGACCTTCTCCAAGCATGATAATCATATCATAGTGATGCGTTTTTAGATGATTTTCTAATGTTTGAAATGCTTTCTTAAAAGCAACAGGTAAAATAAGTCTTTGAACATGTTCTAAGGTTATTAGTTTTGCAATCTTTTCAGATTGGTTATCACCTTTTTGATTAAAAGCCTCAAAAGCAGTTACTAGAATGTTCATAGGTGCCACGTCATTAAGTGTTTGAAAGGTATTCCATCAGCACCCAGAAAATAAGGTGTGATAAGTAAGATGATAAAATCAATGGTCATGATATGTACGAACTGATCATTTAAAAAAAATTGATAATAATCGCGTATATTACCAAATAATATACCGACAATTGTCATTAATAATAACATAATCGGAAGTACGATGAATCCTCTTTTTTGAAATTTTGATAAAGGTTTTTGAGAGCCTTTAGTTAGAAGAAGTGCTGGGATTGTTGCAAATGCACCGAACATAAAACTTAATCCATATAAACCATAAACATATGTTTTTTGTTTTTCATAAGTGGATGCAAAAAGTATATAGTAAACAGGAAAAACTCCGAGCATATTAAATACCATCACAAGAAGCATATCACCTTGAAATGTAAATAGAGTCATAAAATCTAATGTTACAGGTCGATTAAATGCAAGACTCACTATTGAATATATAACAAAGACACCGTAGATTATAATTAATTTTTTATGCATATCCAACCCCAGTTAATGTTTTCTTTATCGTATTTTATGTGAAATAAGACGATAAGTCAAATCAAAATCTTGAACATGCTATAATTTTTGTGTAGGAGAAACTATGCGATTTTTTGCTTTTATTAGACTATTTAAAACTATTTTTAATAAAAAAAGATTACCAAATATTGCCTGGATTGAAAAACAAGGGCTTCTTTTTGTTAAAATCGCACAAACATTTGCATTAAGAATTGACTTTTTAACCCCCGAGACAACGCTTCATTTACAGAAATTATATACACAAGCATCATTAAAATTTCATTCTATTGAAGATATTAAAAAAGCTTTACCACAAAACGTTATTAATGAAATAGAAACATTAGAAGAAACACCAATAGGTGTTGCTTCTATCGGACAAGTTCATAAAGCGACATTAAAAGATGGAAGTATTGTTGCAATTAAATTGATTAATCAAAATTTAGAGAAAAAGTTTTTAAAAGATGTGCGTGCATTTAGACGTTTTATCGCATTTATCACTTTCTTTTATCCTAAACTTCATAAAGTCGCTGATCCATTAGGCGTACTTGAACACATTGAATCATATACACTCGCAGAACTCGATTTAACAACAGAAATCAAACATACTCAAACACTAAAACAAGTAAAAACTCAATATGAAAACACATTTGACTTCACAACATTACAATTTCCAGAATATATAGAAGCATTATCGAGTAAATATGTACTTGTATCAAAATTTATTGAAGGCATGCCTGGAGATCAACTTTTAAGGGCTTTTTCGAGAAGGTCGCGGGCGACGCCGGCGACGGCAAGCTCGCCGCCAACTGGGTG
>CAXRJA010000015.1:0-13372 GCA_964230965.1 Acholeplasmataceae bacterium
AAGGACTTCAAGGGCTTTCTAATTTCTTTATGTTTTTATAGGATGAAGATCAAAAAGAATAATCAAATAAATATGTAAATGATGATTTTAAAACAGTTGAAGAAGCCTTAGAAGGAGCCATGCATATTTTAGCTGAATTTATATCGGATGATGCTGACTATAGAAAAGCATTAAGAGACATGATGCGCAAAGGCAATGTAAAAACATCTTTAAAAAAAGGTGCTGAAGATGAAAAACAAACGTATGCAATGTATTATGAATACGAAGAAAAAGTGAAGCATATTAAACCCCATCGTATTCTTGCAATTAACCGCGGTGAATCAGAAAAAGTATTGTCTGTAAAAATTGATGCAGACAAAGATGCAATGGCTTCTTATATAAAAGAAGACCTTATCAAAAGACAAACATCCCCTTCTGTGACATATATCACACAAGCAATAGAAGATAGCATTAAACGTTTAATATATCCCTCTTTAGAAAGAGAAATAAGAGCAGAACTCTCTGAATTGGCAGAAGATCAAGCGATTGAAGTGTTTGCAGAAAACTTAAATAAATTATTGCTTCAACCACCATTAAAAGGAAAGATGATTTTAGGAATCGATCCTGCATTCAGAACAGGATGTAAGTTATCTGTTGTTGATCAAACCGGGAATGTCCTTACAAAAGGTGTGATCTATCCTCATGAAAAATCAAAAGGAAGTGTTGCTGATAGCAAAGATATTGAAAAATCAAAATCAACACTCTTTCAGATGATAAAAAAATATCAAATCGAACTCATAGCAATTGGTAATGGCACAGCTTCTAGAGAAACTGAAAGTTTTGTCTCAGAGCTTATTAAAGACATGAAATTAGATGTGAATTATGTCATTGTGAATGAGGCAGGTGCATCTGTGTATTCTGCAAGTGAACTTGCTAGAGAAGAATTCCCAGATTTTAGTGTGGAAGAACGTTCGGCTGCATCGATTGCAAGACGTCTTCAAGACCCACTTTCAGAACTTGTTAAAATTGACCCTAAATCGATTGGTGTGGGTCAATATCAACACGATGTTACGCCAAAAAAGCTGAATGAAACGTTGAACTTTGTTGTCACTCAAGCCGTCAACCAAGTTGGTGTGAATTTAAATACAGCGTCTAAGTCTTTATTGATGTATGTCTCTGGGCTTAATAAATCTAGCGCTGAAAATATTGTGACACATCGTCAACATATTGGACGCTTTCACAATAGAAAAGACATATTAAAAGTACCTAAACTCGGAAAGAAAACATTTGAACAAGCTGTCGGTTTCTTACGTATTCCAGATAGTGATGAAGCACTTGATATGACATCTATTCACCCAGAATCTTACGATAAAGCAAAAGCAATCATGCGTATTTATGGCATTCAAGGCGATATGTTTGGGAAAGAAGAAGTAAAAGACATTGTAAAAGACATTGATAAATCGAGATTGATGAGAGATTTAGAAATTGATATGTATACGTTATCAGATATATTAGATGCATTTATTGCACCACTGAGAGACCCCAGGGATCAATTTGCACAACCTATTTTAAGACAAGATATATTAAAAATAGAAGACTTAACCATTGGGATGGAACTTGAAGGTACCATTAGAAATGTTGTTGATTTTGGTGCATTTATCGATATTGGATTAAAAGAAGATGGATTATGTCATATTTCTAAGATGGCAAAACGTTTCATAAAACATCCAAAAGATGTTGTTGCCGTTGGAGATATCGTGAAAGTCTATGTCATTAATATCGATTTAAATCGAGGTAAAGTCGGTTTATCCATGATTAAAAATTAATTTATAATGGAATAAAATAAAAAAAGCACATATCGCATGTGCTTTTTTTGTTAAACATTATAGGTTGTTGAGGATGTGTTACCGCCACGTCCAGTCCAATTGGTATGAAAGAATTTTCCACGTGGTTTATCTTTTCTTTCATATGTGTGTGCGCCAAAGAAATCACGTTGCGCTTGAAGTAAGTTTGCTGGAAGATTTTCTGTCGTGTAACCATCAAAATAGGCAAGTGCAGATGACATTGCTGGTACAGGAATACCATTTAATATCGCATGTGATAATGTCACGCGTAAATCTGGCATGATTGCTGTCATAGTGGATTTAAAATAGCCATCCAATAACAAGTTATTAAGTGATGGATTTTTATCAAAGGCAGCTTTAATCTTATCTAGGAAAACCGAGCGAATGATACAACCACCACGCCACATCAGTGCAATCCCACCGTAATTTAAATCCCAATGGTATGTTTTTGCGGCTTCTTTCATAAGGGCATACCCTTGTGTATAAGATAAAATTTTCGCTGCATATAAGGCATGCTTTAAGTGTTCTAAAAAGTGAGCTTTGTCGCCACTAAATGGTTTTATTGTTTTTGGGTACACTTTAGACGCCTCAACGCGTTCCTCTTTTAATGCCGATAAAAATCTAGAAAATACAGATTCAGCAATAAGCGTTAAAGGAACCCCATATTCTAATGCAGCATTTGCTGTCCATTTTCCAGTACCTTTTTGACCAGCAGTATCTAGAATTGCATCAATTAAATGGTTTCCTTGATCATCTTTATAGCTTAAAATTTGATACGTAATTTCAATTAAATAACTATCTAATACACCTTGATTCCATGTTTTAAATGTTTCTGACATTTCATCATTGGTCATGTTTAAATAGTCTTTCATGATGTGATAAGCCTCTGTAATGAGTTGAATATCTCCATATTCGATACCATTATGAACCATCTTAACGAAATGACCTGCACCATCTTCACCGACCCAATCACAGCATATGCTTCCGTCTTCAACTTTCGCTGCAATACCTTGTAAAATAGGTTTAACTAAAGGCCATGCTTCTTTTGATCCACCAGGCATGATAGATGGTCCTGTAAGAGCTCCTTCTTCACCCCCAGATACACCTGTTCCGATAAATAACAAGCCTTTTTCTTTTAAATATTGTGTTCGTCTCGTTGTATCGTGATATAAAGAGTTACCACCATCAATGATGACATCACCTTTATCTAAAAGTGGAATTAGTTGTTCAATGACCATATCCACTGGATTTCCCGCTTTAATCATCAGCATTACTTTTCTAGGTTTTTTTAACATCGATACAAGTGTTTTAACATCATCGGTACCACCGATAGGGAACCCTTTAGCACGACCATTTAAAAATGTATTTACCGTTTCAATTTTTCTTGAATTCACAGCAACAGAAAATCCTTTTGAAGCCATATTTAAGGCGAGGTTTTCCCCCATCACTGCAATCCCAATTAATCCAATATCATATAACATTATGTATTACCTCTTTTTATATAATAGATACTTTATCATTGTATATGGAATTGACATTTGAGTCAAGGCAAAGAAGTTTACGAATGTGTTGACTTAAAGCAAAAAATGATATATTCTAATATAGCGTATGGGAGCAGTACTCAAGTGGTTAAGAGGACGGTTTGCTAAACCGTTAGGTCGGGTTACCGGCGCGAGGGTTCAAATCCCTCCTGCTCCGCCACTTGTGGCCCGTTGGAGAAATGGTTAACTCACATGCCTTTCACGCATGCATTCACGGGTTCGAATCCCGTACGGGTCACCATAATAAATTCGAAGCATTTTTAGCAGCAAAATGATTAAGCAAAGAAATGTTTATTATAATGAATAAGTGTATCTTTCAAGAAAGGGAAATTATATGAACGAAAGTAATGAAACACAAAGAGAAATATCGTTGATTGAATTATGGCATATTATTTTAAGAAACTTTGGGATCATAGTAATCTTAACAACCATAGTATTTGTTTTTGCAACAACCTACGCTTGGTTTATTGCAACGCCAGATTATGTATCTAATGCTGACGTAATGGTTCAAGTTGAAGAGTCAAGTTCTGGACAAATAGATAGCGGTTTTGATTTAATTTCAGCATCTCGTTTACTTGATACGGTTAAAGAACTTACAACAAAAGATGTTGTCATTGAAGCTGCAATTTTAGAACTTGAAAAAATGGGTTACGAAGGTATCGAAGTCCAATACATTAGAGATGGATTGAATATTAGCTCTTCTTCTACTTCCTATTTCATTAATGTATCTTTTGTTGATAATGATACAGAATTTGCCCAAGATGTCGTGGATGCTGTTATACAAGGACTCATTGATGTTACGGATGAAGAAAATGCATTTCCGGTATTGACAAATAAGATACGACGAACCTCTTTTGCAAGTGATGCAGTATATAATTCTCCTAACAGAGTGTTATTTTCTATTGTCGGACTTATTTTAGGAGGCGTCATTTCTTTGGGTTTTGTATTCTTGAGAGAGACACTAACAACAAACTTTAAATCAAAAGAAGAAATAGAACATGCCTTAGATATTCAAATATTAGGTGTTATACCATTGATGAGCTCGAAGGGGGCAAAAAATGTTAAAAAATAAAAAATTATTAGGTCAAAACAAATTAGATTATGATTACATTTACACGAAAGAAAACCCTATTTCCTTTATCACTGAAGCACATCAAAAATTCTTAGTGAATTTAGAATTTATTAATGTTGACAAAGCATACAAATCCATTCAAATAACATCTAGTCTTTCCTCTGAGGGAAAATCGACCTTCTTATCTAATGTTGCTTATTTACTTGGCCAAAAAGGACTTAAAGTGATATTGGTGGATTTAGATTTAAGAAAGCCCAAGGTTCATAGAATAATAAATAAAGCTAACGAAGATGGTATAACAGACGTACTTACACAAAAAATCTCTTTAGAAAAAGCCATAAAAAAAGATACAAAACTTGGTTTTGATGCATTGGTTTCAGGAGAAAAAGCATCTGCGGTTGTGAATTTGTTGCAATCACAAAAAATGAAGACACTTTTTTCAGATTTAAAAAAATTATATGATTATATTTTAGTTGATTCTCCGCCGGTAATAAATGTATCGGATGCATTATATATTGCTCAGATAACGGATGCAACGGTCTTTGCTATATCTCAACAAGAAACGAAAAGAAGTGTGGCTAAAGAAGCGATAAATCTACTTAAGCAATCTAATGTAAATGTGATTGGTGCGGTCGCAACACAAGTTGACATAAGAAAAAACGCTTATGGTTATGGCTACGGCTATGGCTATGGCTATGATTACACCTACGAACAAAATGGTAATGATTGATTGTCATAACCACATACTATTTGAAGTAGATGATGGGTCAAAATCACTTCAGATGTCTCTTGATATGCTAAAATTATCTGCAAGCCAAGGTGTTTCTACTATTGTATTAACGCCTCACATTAATGCTTCTGAGTCTAAGGTATCTCGCGAAACCCACTTTGATCAGTATGAAATCTTAAAAAAATGTGCAAAAGACATTCCTATAGAATTGATTCTGGGTTCAGAGCTTTACATCGGACAAAGACTTCCAAAAATTAACTTGGATTCATTAGTTTATGGGCCTAAAAAAACACTTCTAATTGAATTTTCACCATTCATTGAAACGCCAATCATTGATCACACATTTAACTTGTTAAAGAAAGGATATCAGGTTATCGTTGCTCATGTTGAGCGCTATAATTATTTGTCATTAAATGATATAAATGAATTAAAACAAATGGGAGCAATTTTACAGGTCAACACATCCTCTGTATTAAAAACGGGGCACCGAATGCATGTTAAAAAAGGACTTGAATACATCAAAAAAAATTTAATTGATTTAGTATCAACAGACGCGCATAACTTGCTAAGAAGACCACCAAATTTGTTAAAAGCGAGAAAAGCATTAATCAAGCTCGTAGGAATAGATAAAGCGTTAAGTTTAACTGGTGATTATGCATTTAAAAACATATTATAGAAAAAAGAGAAAAGCTAAGCTTTTCTCTTTTTTATTTCTTCTAAAGTTAATAATAAAGGACCATCCGTGATTTGTAATTTTTTTTGATATTCTAAAATAGAATGATTTAAAAATGTTAGAAATTGCTGTGATTGATCTAATCCTTTTAGGGAGACATAGGTTGGTTTTTCTCTAACATCATCCGACTTACTTTTACCTAATGTTTCGGGTGTAGAAGTATATTCTAAAATGTCATCTTGCACTTGAAAATAAAACCCAAGCGACCTTCCTATATCGGCCCAATCATTGATATCATCAAAAGCATTAGAAGCAATCGCACCCATCATAAATGAAGCTTGAATTAAATTTGCTGTTTTATGAAAATACATTAACTCTAAATGATTAATATCAATTGCTTGTTTTTCTGATTCAATATCTAAAATTTGACCAAAAACCATTCCCTTAGAACCGGTTTTTTTTGAAAGAATGTCAATCATTTTTATCTTTTGATCAGAGGATAATTTTTTAGAGGATGCAATCAAATTAAAACTATCCGTTAGTAATGCATCACCAACTAGAATTGCAGTCGCTTCATCAAATGCAATATGTAAAGTTGGCTTACCACGTCTTAAAGTATCATTATCCATCGATGGAAGATCATCATGAACAAGAGAGTAAGTATGCAGTAGTTCTAAAGCAATCGCAACATCAACATAATGATTTGAATCTAATCCATAATGTTCAATGACTTGAAGCATCAATAGAGGACGAATTCTCTTACCGCCTGCAAGCAAGGCATATGAGATACCATCTTTTAATGTTGAATCTTCAAGTGTTTCAATATACTGATTAAGCGCGTCGTGTATTTTATTGATCATCATTTTCTCCTGTGTCTATTATAACAAATCTAAGAAGTTTATTTTAAGAGAATCAAGTCTTGGTGAATTATGTGAGTCATTGATTCATGTGCCATCATGATATAATACTTATGAGGATTTATGGCATACGCACACGGAAAAATCATTTTAATTGGAGAACATGCAGTTGTACATCACACACCGGCAATCGTCTTACCGGTTTTTGATGCATATGTAGAGGTTCTCGTTGAGCCATCTAAAGAAAACATTATCAAAAGTTCTTTTTTTAATGGACATTTAAAAGATATCCCGCCATCTTATCAAGCAATTCAAACACTTATCAAGACGATTACACATGACCTAAAGCTTGATCCATTTCAATTAACAATCGATACATATATACCTGTTGCTGCAGGTATGGGTGCATCGGCAGCGATTGCAAGTGCGATTACACAAGCGTTATTTGAATATGCAAAAAAATCTTTAAATCAAGATCAGTTACGAAAATATATGAATGTATCAGAAAAGATAGCACACGGGTCACCAAGTGGCACAGATGTAGAAGGTGTCTTAACTCAAAAACCATTGGTTTTTCAAAAAGATAGGACCTCTAAAGTCTTGACGTCTACATTAAATGGTTACTTACTGATTGTCTTTAGTGGAATCAAAGGTTCAACAAAAGAAGCCGTTTCTAAAGTTCAATCAATTGTAGCATCTCAAGGTAATCAAATCATTGAAGAGATGGAAGACACAATCAATGAAACAATCAAAGCTTATTCAAATAAGGACATTCACAGTGTAGGATTACTTTTAAATCGTTATCAAGCATATTTACATACATTAGGAGTTTCTCATCATGTATTAGATGACATGATAAAAGATGCTTATGAATTTGGTTCTTTAGGCGCAAAGCTTTCAGGTGGCGGCTTAGGCGGTTGTATAATTGCACTTTTTGAAGATCTAGATAAATTGTTATTGTTAAAAGAACATTATAGAAATAAGGGATATCATCCATCATTTTTGGTTGATTTAAATAAAGAATATCATGATGACTTACGTTAAAGCACGTGCACCGATTAATATCGCTCTTATTAAATACTGGGGAAAAAAAGACATCAAAGAAGTATTACCATATCAACCTTCTTTATCGTTGTCTTTAGATATTTTTGAAACTGAAACCGTCATCCAAAAAGCAGATCATAATGATTTTGTTTTTAAGATTAACAACATAGAAGATGACAGGATAAAACATAAAGTTGAAACATTTATTAAATTATTTGATATAAATATCAATTTAAATGGCATAGAAATACATACAAAAAATACAGGTCCAACAGCTGCTGGTCTGGCATCATCTGCAAGTGGGTTTGCAGCACTTGCTGTTGCAGTCAATCGTTTTTTTAACTTTAACTATAATTTAGATATGCTTTCATCACTTACTAGAAAAGGCTCTGGTTCAGCAATTAGAAGTTTACTACCAAAAGCAGTTGCTTGGCTTCCTGATGGCCACATTGAACAAGTTGACTTTTCATTTGATGATGTATGTCTAGGCGTTGTTATTATTAATGATCAAAAGAAAAGTATTGGTTCTACTGAAGCGATGAAATTAAGTGTTGAAACATCACCTCTTTATACACAATGGGTGAAGCAATCATTTATTGATTTTGAGGCATTTAAAGAAACACTAAAAAATAAAGATTTTAAAAAACTTGGAAACATTACAGAAAAAAACGCATTATTAATGCATGAAGTCTGTCATCAAACCGTTCCTAAAATTCAGTATTTAAGTCCATCGTCATATGATGTGATTTCGTTGATACAATCTTTAAGAACAACGCTTGATATCGATTGTTACGTGACCATGGATGCTGGACCAAATGTTAAAGTACTTACAAAAATCGAATATCAAGCTACTATTGAATCGCATCTCAATGAAAAAGGTTATGATATTTTATGGTCAGGTATTGACAAGAAAGGTGCAGTCATTTTAGATGAAATCCGTTAGCATTGAAAAACCTGGTAAACTTTATCTTGCTGGAGAATATGCAGTTGTAAAAGGCTATCACGCGATTATTTTACCTTCAAAATGGCAATTAAAAGTCACGATTTCTGAACAAGAACATTTTTCAATTATGAGTGATCAATTTCAATCTAAAGTAACATACAATGTAATTGATTATAAAATTGATCATCCATATGCATTGTGGAAACATGCAGTGCAAAGTGTATATCGTTATCTTAAGTTTATAAAAGTTGATTTGAAACCTCACCATATTGACATATCATCAGAACTTCATAAAGATCAAAAGAAGTGGGGGTTAGGTTCTTCAGGGGCACTAACGATTGCACTAATTGACGCTGTCCTTCAATTTCATGATGTGACATTGACACCGCTTCAAATATACAAATTAGGTGTTATTACACAAAAAGACCTTATAGATAAAAGTTCTTTTGGAGATTTAGCGATGAGTGCATATCAAGTACCCCTTGTTTATAAAAAGTTTACTTGGAAAAAAGAGTCTCAACCTCTTTTTCAAGATATTGAAAAATCTTGGGATGATTTACTCATTAAACCTATCGATATTTCGGATCTTCCTATAGTAATTGTGAATACGAATCAAACAGCCTCATCTTATAAACTTGTTCAATCAGTTTTCTCAAATCATCATAATCAAGCACAGCTAATTGAGATTGATCGATGTACAACCCACATGTTTGAAGCAATCAATCATAAAGATTTAAATGCATTTATGCATTGGATGAGATGCCATCACGATGCTCTTATGAACTTAAATGTTAAAAAACCATTATTTACAGATAAAATGAAAGATATTATTGCTCCAATGCATCAAGAAGATATTGCATATAAGTTTTCTGGTGCTGGTGGTGGAGATAACATGATGATTTTATGTAAGGAAGAGGCATTTAATTCAATCATAGAACTTGTGCCAAAGCAATATCCTATCATTAATAATTTTATCCAAGGAGTTAAACATGTCCAATAGAAAAGATGATCACATTTATTCAGCATTAAAACAACAACATGTAACAAATGATTTTGATAAAGTGAGATTGTTATCGAATTCGTTATGTTCTGTTGATGTTCAAGATGTTGATATTTCTGTATCTATGTTTGGCCATACATTTCAAACACCTATTTATATTAATGCAATGTCAGGTGGCAGTGATTTATCCAAAGAAGTGAATCAAAAGCTTTCATTCATTGCAAGAACCTTTGGTTTTCCTATGGCAACCGGATCATTATCTGCAGCTATTAAAGATGCACAGTGGAATGATAGTTTTCAGGTTATCAATCATGAATTGAAAAAAGGCTTTAAAATAGCAAACATTGGACTTTCAAGATCAAAAGAAGATGCTCAAAAAGCCATTGATATTTTAGATGCCGATGTCTTACAAATTCATTTAAATGCTGCTCAAGAAATCACCATGCCTGAGGGAGATAGAGCTTTTAAACATTGGAAAGATAGATTAGTAGAAATCATAGAATTTGTTCATGTTCCAATCATAGTTAAAGAAGTTGGATTTGGGATGTCAAGAGAAACTGTTGAGACATTACAATCAATTGGTGTTAAATATGTTGATGTCTCTGGTAAAGGTGGTACGAATTTTATTTCAATAGAAAACGATAGAAGAGACAACCGCTTATTATCTTTTGAATCTTATGGGATATCTACTGTAGAATCACTTTTGGATAATCAAAATCATAAAAACGTTCATCTATTTGCAAGTGGTGGTATTCGGGATGCATATGATATTGTCAAAGCTCTTGCATTAGGTGCACATATGGTTGGATTGAGTGGTTATTTCTTGAAACTCGTAATGACACATGACATGGATAAAAGTATTCAACTTGTTAAAGAACTAATCGATGATGTCAAAGGTATCATGGCAGTTCTTAATGCATCGTCTATTCCTTCATTAAAAGAAGTAGACAAAATATTCGATCAGGATCTCATCAATTTCATCAATCAAAGAAAAAAAGGTAAGTGATTTATTCACTTACCTTTTTATATATTCTATGACCTTGTACCATTTGCTCTAAAACAAAATGGTTATCTTTATGAGCATTAAAATCAGATGCAATATATTGATGTGTGACCTCTTTATCTTTGTAAAACGTCATATATTCTACATAAGTTTTAAAGTCTATTTCATCTCTAGAATCTAAATGCGATAATGCTTTTGTTTTATCAAATACTTTTTCATAACCTTTTTGAATGGTGAGTGAGAAAAATTCACCGATGGCGCCAGAACCGTATGAAAACATACCAATGGTTTCGTTTTCTAAGGGTTCTTTTGCTAAAGATAAAACAGAAATTAAACTTAAAAATAAGGAGCCATTGTATATATTTCCTACTTCTTGAGTGAATGCTTTTACAACCTCTATCATATCTTGTGAAATTGGATTAGAAAAGACTTTGTTGGCTTTGACCGCCATATTCGCAAACGGCATATGGAAGCATGTGTATAAATAAGATTTATTTGGATCGACACGTTTAAGCATATCGTTATAACAACGAATAGACAAATGACCATCTACGGTGGGCACTTCTTGATAAGAAGGACGATAAAAATCTGGAAGTTCTTCAGTTGTAAATTGTCCTTTATGGACTTCAGCGAGCCTTGGGTTTGAACTAATTAGCATCGCAATTGCTCCAGCACCTTGTGTTGATTCTCCAGGTGTATTAAAGCCATACCAAGCGACATCAGAAGATAATACAAGTACTTTTTTATCTGGTTGCATTCTCACGTAATCAATGGCAAGTTGTAAAGAGCCTGTTGCAGCATAACACGCTTGTTTTAATTCTAATATACGAATATTATGTTGTAACCCTAACATTCTATGTACATAATTTCCAGCAGCCTTAGAATAATCAATGGCCGTTTCTGTTGCGAATAATATCGTATCAATGGAAGCTTTATCTTTTTCGTTTAAAATACTGTTTGCAGCTTCTAATGCCATTGTCACAATATCTTCAGAAGGAGATATGACCGCCATTTTATGTTGTCCAATACCAACTTTATATTTATTGACATCTTGATTGCGTGCTTTTGCAAGTGATGTCATATCTAAAAAGAATCTTGGAACATAAAATCCAATTTTATCTATGCCTATTTTCATCGTTGTTTCCTTTCAATGCGTTTGTGAGACTGAGTGAGTTCGTTTGTATTTGTGAGTGCTGCAATCAGTGAAAGTTCTCCACACAACACGAGTGCAGCAGCAATTTGCGCAAGTTTCTGAGCACCAAATTCATCATTGACATGTAATGATTCTAAATTTTTTGTTGCATCGAAAGCATCTTTACCATGACCTACAGAGCCTATGATGATATTAGGAAGTGAGACAGAAAAATATAGGTCACCATTTTTCACTTCACAATGTGTTATACCTTGTGATCCTTCAACAATATTTGCGGCATCTTGTCCTGTTGCGAGATAAAAGGCGAGTAACATATTTGCATAATGTGCATTCGCTGATAATAAACCACCTGATGCGATAGAACCTATTAGATTTGTTTTGATGTTTAAATCTACAATTTTTTCAGGCGTTGTACGCAAACTATTTTGAACAACTTCTTTAGGAATTAAAATTTCTGCAATCACATGTTTTCCTCTACCTAAAATAGAATTAACAGAAGATACTTTTTTATCAGTGCAAAAATTTCCTGACACACTTACATATTTTAACGTTGGATACAATGTTAAAATCGCCTCAGCAATTTTATCTGATGCGAACGTTGTCATGTTATGACCTGAGGCATTCCCAGTCTCATACCCTAAACGAATGTAAAGTAGATCACCAACAATTTTTCCGTCAATTTGTATTAAACGTGCATAGTTAGATTGTTTTGAAACTACATGTTTTTGAAAATAGTCTATTTTTGATTGACAATTAAGCAATACTTGTTTTGCTTGGTATGCATTTTCTGCTTCAAACAAAATAGAACGCGTCATCATATCTGATAACACGGTCGTGGTTAATGTTTTTGCAAGTCTAGAAATTTTCGCACCACGACCAACAGAATGAAACAATGTTGTCTCATAGGTTGTTAATGGCGCATCTAATTCAATACTTAATTCAGTTTTGTTTAAATAACGCATTTCAGCGAAATAAAGCGGTCCAACTGATTGTGTTGGAATGCCAGTGTAAAACATTTGATTTTTCATAAAAGACCTACCTAAAGTGGACTTGATTCTATTGTACAACAGAAATGAATCAATTGAATCATATATGTAAAAAAAAGTCAAAAAATTTATCATTTTCATTTTTGATTGTGACACAGGTTTATGTTAAAATGTTTAATAAATTGTTAATATCAAGCTTAACTTAAAATGAAACAAAAGAATAAAGCATATCCTAAGTAAATTACAAGTAATCAAAGAATAAATAGGGTTTAATCAGCTAAATAATTATAAGTAATTTAGAGAATTAATATCATATACATACACTATCTGAAAATATAAAAACTAGGAGAAATTAATGAAAAAATCGAACAGACTAATAGAGAATGCATTATTAATATCATCTATAATGATGTTTATCTATTCATACGTAGGTTTTGTATTTTTGCCACCTGTAACACTAGCTCCACCTTTAAAAGCATCTTTTGATTCTAACACACTAGCGATTATCTCACATGCTGTATTTTCATCGATTGCTATTCTCACAGGT
>CAXRJA010000016.1:0-4097 GCA_964230965.1 Acholeplasmataceae bacterium
ACTAATTCGTCCTGTGTATGTCATCTTAATCAAACGAACATTTAATATCCAAACATCCCTTGATGAAGGAACAAATTTAAAACTATTAAAACAGAGTGCGAGACGTTTGTTATCGTATGATTTTATTCCAAAAGAAGACAAAGAAGCGATCAAGCTTAATATATCAAATGCTAAGGCTTTGATTCCAGTATTATCAAAAGTGTATCAGGGACCGATTAAAAAGGAAATGAGAAGTCGTATGCGTAAACATGCTAAAACGGTGATGGTATCCACAGCCATTTCACAAAATGGACGTTTAGATTTTATTACCATTATGCATGTCAATTTACGTATGATCAAAGAACTTGTTGAACTCTCTGGATTCCGACCAAGTTATCAACAACTCACCAAACTTTCTGTTAATGTGATTACAACAGCACTTGTTGCTGAAGGCTTAGAGAACCTTGATATCTCAGATGTGTTACCACAATCAACGCTTAATTCATTATCTGAAATCCCTTTAATTAAACCGATATTATCTTCCGTTACTCAAGGGATATCCAATGCACTTTTAACTTTGCGCATTGGTATCGTTACAAGAGAATATTTATTTACAACGTCTAAAGAGCTTACTAAAAACGCGATTCGTAAAACGGCATTACTAGAAGCAGCCTCTCTTACACCTCAAGTCGTCGCTGAAGGGTTAGCAATTTTTCCAAATAAAATATTCAATTTATTTAAAACGAAAAAGACTCAGAATGAGAGCGCATAAATTTTACATAAAATATGCTTGATTTTTACCTTTTAAATATGTAAAATAATGATAAGGCATATGCCAAAAATAGGAGGAGAAGGAATGAAAAAGCTTTTAGTTTTATTTGTATTACTTGCTGGTGTCGTGACACTTGCATCTTGTGAAGCTCAAACTTACGAGATTGCAATGATTACGGATGCTGGTGATATTGATGATAAGTCTTTTAACCAAGGGACTTGGGAAGGGATTGTAGAATTTGCTGAAGAAAATGGTTTAACTTACAAATACTACAAACCAACTGAAGTTTCTGATGATGCATACGTTGCAGCAATTGATTTAGCAGTTGCAGCAGGTGCAAAAGTTGTTGTGACTCCTGGATTCTTATTCGAACCAGCAGTATATGCAGCACAATCGACTTATCCAGATGTAATCTTTGTATTAATCGATGGTGTACCACATCCTGGTGATTACACAACATTTGAAGTGGCATCAAATACACGTTCAATCTTATTTAAAGAAAACGAATCTGGATTCTTAGCAGGATATGCTTCTGTTATGGAAGGCTTTAGAGAGCTTGGATACATGGGTGGTATTGCTGTTCCAGCTGTTGTACGTTTTGGTTTAGGTTATGTTGCAGGTGCTTACTATGCAGCAAAAGAACTTGGTGCAACAACATGGGGATTTGATCCTGCTTACTATGACTATTTAGGTGGATTTGCACCTGATGATGCGCATAAAGCAAAAGCAGCAGCATGGTATACTGCGGGCGTTGAAGTCATTCACGTTGCAGCAGGTGGTGCTGGTAACTCTATTATGGCAGCAGCTGATGAAACAAGTGGTAAATTTGTTGTTGGTGTCGATGTAGACCAAGCAGCACAATCTCCATCAGTCATTACATCTGCAATGAAAGCATTAGGTGTTGTTGTGCAACAAGCATTACAAGACTATCTTGATGGCACTTTCGTAGGTGGCGAAACATTAGTATTAGGTGCTGCAGAAGATGCGGTAGCATTACCATTAGGTGATTCCTTCCGTTTTGAAAACTTCACTGAAGCTCAATACAATGAAATTCTTGCAGACATCGTAGATGGTACAGTTGTAGTTCCATTTGCACCAGAAGAATTAACTGATTTCTTAACTGCTTTAGGATATGGCGATGATGCCGCTGCATTATTAGCTAAAATCAGTCCAGCAAGCTAAGACAATATACATTAACTTGGAAAAGGGGAAAGCATTGTCTTTCCCCTTTTTATCAAGTAAAAGGAGTTATGATGACAGATAAAACTTATAAAATAGAAATGTTAAATATAACAAAACGTTTTGGAAGTTTGGTCGCCAATGATCAAGTGACTTTACAAGTATATCCACAAGAAATACATGCTATTTTAGGCGAAAACGGTGCCGGAAAGTCAACTTTAATGTCGATTTTATTTGGTTTATACCAGCCTGATGAAGGCGAGATTAAAATTGATGGTTCGACTGTTTTTATTCATAATCCAAATGATGCAAATGCATTAAATATAGGTATGGTACATCAACACTTCAAACTTGTTGAGACTTTTTCAGTCATCGATAACGTCATACTAGGTGTTGAAGAAACATCAAGATTTAATAAAGTTGAATATAAGCATGCCAAAGAAAAATTAACACAAATCATAGATGAATATCACTTAAATTTAAATTTAAATACACTCATTAGAGATTTAACTGTTGGGCAACAACAACGTGTTGAAATTCTTAAAATGCTATATCGTGATGCCGATATTTTAATTTTTGATGAACCTACAGCTGTATTAACACCTCAAGAAATTGATGAGCTTATGAAAATCATGAAAAACTTCGTGAAAGAGGGTAAAACCATTATGCTTATCACTCATAAGCTTCATGAAATCAAAGCTGTCGCAGATCGCGTTACTATATTAAGAAGAGGGTTACAAGTGGGTGTTCATAACGTATCTGATGTCACCACTCAAGATATGGCAGATTTAATGGTCGGTCGTAATGTGTCATTTGAAGTGAGTAAAAAAGATATAAAATCTACAGAAAAAGTTTTTGAAGTTCAAGCATTAAATGTCTTTAATGGTGATCAGCACATTATAAAAGATGTCTCTTTTGAAGTTAATAAAGGGGAAATTGTCGGGATTGCAGGCATTGATGGCAATGGACAAAGTGAATGCGTCTATGCTCTTACAGGGATGATGCCAATTGCATCTGGAAATGTACTGTTAAATGGAGACGATATCACACAAAACTCTATAAGACAACGTTATGAAAAAGGATTATCTCATATTCCAGAAGACAGACAAAAATACGGTGTTGTGTTAGATTTTGATTTACAATCAAACTTGATGGTCCAAGAATATTACAAACAAACATTTCAAAACAAAGGGTTTTTAAAACTTGATGCCATTAAATCGCATGCAAATAAGCTGATCGAACAGTTTGATATTCGTTCTGAACAAGGTGCAACGACAACTGTGCGTAGCATGAGTGGAGGAAATCAACAAAAAGCCATTGTTGCAAGAGAAATGACAAAAATACATGAAGTGCTCATTGCTGTTCAGCCAACAAGAGGACTCGATGTCGGTGCAATTGAATATATTCATAGTCAACTCTTAAAAGCGAGAGAAGAACATAAAGGCGTCTTGTTATTTTCATTGGAACTTGATGAGGTCATGAAACTATCCGATCGTATTCTTGTGATGTATGAAGGTGAAATTGTAGGAAGTTTTGATCCAAAGAAAACAACGCAACAAGAACTTGGATTATATATGTCTGGAGCTAAAAGAGGTCACGTATGAAAAAACAATTAAAGCATTTTTTTAATATTGCAAAACCTTCATTTATTGCGATTGTCATAGGGTTATTCATGGGATTTTTAGTCATGTTAGCATTTAATCCAGCACAAAGTGTTCCTGCCTTTTTCCAATTATTACTTGGTGGATTAAATCAGGGATCTTCTGGAATTGGTAACACACTTTATGGAGCAGCACCTATAATTTTAACCGGATTAGCCGTTGCATTTGCCTTTAAAACAGGATTATTTAATATCGGTGCATCTGGTCAAATGATGATTGGTGCTTATATTTCGATTCATATTGGCGTTCTTTGGGATTTACCAGCTGGGATCCATGTTTTTGTTGCATTATTAGGCGGTATTTTTGGTGGTGTTCTTTGGGGACTTGTCATTGGGTTACTTAAAGCACTTCGTAACGTAAATGAAGTCGTGACATCCATTATGATGAATTATATCGCAGCAAATTTACTTATAATTCTTATTAAAAATAATATTTATAATGCAGATGCTGCGAGATCGCAATCCATTTTAGAAACTGCAATTTTGCCTTCTTTAGGATTATTTCCT
>CAXRJA010000017.1:0-8416 GCA_964230965.1 Acholeplasmataceae bacterium
TGTTTAAACGTATTTTCAGAAAAAATAATTTCTCCACCAAACATATGCTTTATCTTTTTTGCAGCAAGTATTTCAATGGTTTTAAAATCTTCCATCATCAAGGGGATGTCTTTTTTATGAAACCTTTCAAACACATCCTCACTTTCATTATCATGCATATCTGTCAGCAAGTCTTCAAGTTTTTGTTCCTGTTCAAAAGACATCAAATCTTCAATCGTTGCATCTTTTGAAAATGCAACGATAGCATCATTTTTTTCTTTCGCAACTTCTGCGAGTCCTGCATATCGATCACATCGATTAAGTGCTTTAAATGTTGTTTTTGAAATATTCATAGTTACCCCTTAAAAATATTGTATCAAGAAAAGATAAAAAAATAAGGTTTCCCTTATTTAATTATTTGATATCCTTTAAGTTGACACGCTTTTTCTAATGCTTGATCTGGGTGATAACACATTGCTTCATCAGCAAAATCTAATACAGATAAATCATAATAGGAATCTGCATATGCTTTAACATGTGTAAGTGTATCATTGGTAAAATGATGTTTAACGGCATCTACTTTCTTTTCGTTGATGATGATGTGAACCTCTTTAGAGGTAAGTCTTTTTTGATGTTGTTTTGATTCAGTCCCAATAACTTCATCAAAGCCTTCGTTTAAAAATGGTTGAAGCATGATATCAAAACTGCCAGATAACAAGATACAATGATACCCTGCGTCTTTATCTTTTTTTAGTTGGGCTTTTAAATCAGGTTGAATAGTACTTTGAAGACTATTATAGAATGATTGCATAAATTCATTTAAAGTTTGATCATCTAAAACATGTAAAAGATCAATGGTTTTTGCCATCGCGTTTTTACGAAATGTTTCTTTATCCCATCTTAATTTTAACTTGTGTAAGATATACCAGCGAGTAATCGTACCCCAATGTTTCTTATACGCTTTTTGATTATATTTTTTTTCTTTAAATAATTTGAATAAATGTGGCACAGTTTGTACATTGACATACGTACCATCAAAATCATAAATTGCAAGTTTCATATAGACTCTTTTCTCACAAATAAGAATAATATGAATGCCAACAGCAAAATAAATATATATAAATATAAGGTATTACCAAAAAAGTCTAATATCACGGATGAAAATAATGTCCCTAATAGTGCAGAGATGCCGTAACCAAGAAAAACTTTTCCATATAAAGCTGCATACAAATCTTTCCCAAATTTCTTTTTTATATAATTTGGCATAATAGATAGCCCTGCACCTAAATTAAACCAGTATATACTATATCCAAGACCAAACAACAAGAGTGAGAATCCTAAATTCAAACTATTGATGATGCTCGCAATTACGATAGATCCGATAGAAACCATTGCAGTTTTTTCGAACCCCAATTGATCTATTAAATATCCAAAAAAAGGCCTTGAAAGTGCATTTAAAAGAGCCAAACCACTCACAACCAATGCAACATCAACTGCATCAAATTTATAGTAATCAGTACCGATGGTGTAGGTGAGCCCTATCATCATAAGTCCAATCATTGAAGAAAGTGTGAAAATAATGAGTAATCTTAGATAAGGTATTGATTGATAAGCTTTTTGATCAAGATTTTGATGATCATAGGGATAGATAACAACCAATGGAATTGTAACAATACCACTAAATAAAGCATAATATAAAAACAATGTTTGTAAAGAGTACACATCAAGGACATATCTTGAAGTTGGTGCTAATATCACTGATGACAATCCAAAAGCTAATAACATGACACCAACAAAAAACCCTGAATGGTGTGTTGCATATCTCTGAACAAACTGTAAAGCTGCACCATAAAATATGCCAACAGATATCCCCATGAATACACCATAAAATAACGTAAACATGAGTATGCTATTGCTTAAAGCTGCACCTATCCATGAAGTCATTAAAAGCATTGATCCAATAATAATTAATATTTTAAGCGCAACTTTTCTCATCAATTTTCCAGTAACAATCATAGATATAGAAAAAAACCCTAATGAAAACATATATGGTAAACCAGAAATGGATATGGTTACTTGAAATTTATTTTCGATAAATGGTCGATAAACAGTATAAGTATATACTGAGCCTAACATCATCATCGTTAAGAAAAACAAAATGTAAATACATATATATAATTTTTTATTCATATTTGTATTATATCATGATAAAAAATCAATGCATATAAATAAAAACACCCCTTATTGAAGTGTTAGCATAGATTGTATAAATGACAGAAATAACCGCGTTGGATTTAATGGTCTAGATAAGAATTCGGGATGATATTGAACGCCTATAAAAAAAGGATGGTTTTTGATTTCTATTGCCTCAACAAGTGTATTTGTCTGATCAAATGCACTAAATATCATCTCTGAATCTTTAAATATGGCATGATATTTTGGATTGACTTCAAAACGATGTCGATGTCTTTCCTCAATCACTTTCTGTTGATAAATTTCAAACAATTTTGTTTTTTTATTGATATACGTTAATGAAGCACCTAAACGTAATGTACCACCTAAATCTTCATTTGATTGTCTTCCTCTCTGTATATCGATGACTGGATGAGGTGTTTCCGGATTAAGTTCTGTTGAATGTGCTCCTTCTAAGTTTAATACATGTCTGGCAAACTCAACAACTGCGAGTTGCATCCCAAAGCATATGCCTAAAAATGGCACTTTATTTTCTCTTGCATATCGAATTGCTTTAATTTTACCTTCCGTTGCACGAACACCAAATCCACCAGGAATTAAAATTCCATCAACATGTTCAAGTTTTGTATGAATATTGTTATGATTTTCTGCATCAATCCATGTAATTTCAATATGCGCTTGATGTTGATATCCTGCATGTTCCAATGCCTCTATGATTGAAAAATATGCATCATGAAGTCCTACATACTTACCAACTATCGCGATTCTTAATGTCTGTTTTGTCTCTCGCATTTTTATAATAAATGATTGCCAGTCTGAAACATTGATGGTCCTAGTCTTAAGTTCAAAATGATTTAAGATATGTTCTGTGATGCCTTGTTTGTTGTAATTTAAAATTACTTCATACAAAATTTCAACATCATGAGATGTAAAGACAGCATCCTTGTGTATATCTCCAAGCATTGCAACTTTATCTTTTATCTTATCATCTAAAGGTGCTGCACTTCTAAGTAACACGCCATCAGCATGGATGCCTAACGATCGTAATTCTTTTAACGAGTGTTGTGTGGGTTTCGTTTTGTATTCTCCAGATGCATTTATAAAAGGGATAAGCGTTGTATGTAAATAAAATGTATTGTGATATCCAATATCTCTTCTAAATTGTCGAATCGCTTCAATAAAAGGAAGTGATTCGATATCGCCGACAGTACCACCGATTTCAGTGATGACGATATCTGCCTGAGTGTTTTGTGCAATTTTATAAAGTTTCTCTTTGATCATATCCGTAATATGAGGTATGACTTGAACTGTGTGCCCTAAATAATCTCCTCTTCGTTCTTTATTGATGACTTCTTCATATATTTGACCAGATGTTACGGAAGAATCTTTTGTTAAGTATTCATCAATAAAACGCTCATAGTGTCCTAAATCTAAATCGGTTTCTTTACCATCATGTGTAACAAACACTTCTCCATGTTGAAAAGGACTCATGGTTCCTGGGTCCACATTGATATATGGATCTAATTTTTGCATGGTAACTTTATACCCATGTTTTTTTAGTAATTGTCCGATGGCAGCTGCAGATATCCCTTTACCAATGCCAGAAACAACGCCACCTGTTACAAATAAATATTTTGTCATACTTCCTCCTCAAAATAAAAGACACGCAATAAGGATTATGGATCCTTGATGTCTTAGTGTTTGATTGATTCTAAAATAAGAGCTTTAAAAATATTGGAATGAATATCTTTTTTCTTGAGATAAAAACATCCCATACCATGTTTAATATTATGTTGATCTGCGAGTTGATATAAAGCTTTGTCATATGCATTTAAATATAGTGTATATCCTGTGGATGATTTTCTAAACCCTAATTTGAAGAAGGGTTGGTTTTTAACATATGTATTGGAGTATGTCATATTACCAAATCCAACAATATCTTTTCCCCAAATGCTTGGTTTCCATGATGTTAGATGTTCAATAGTTTCTATCATATATGACAAATCTAAGCTCGCTTCAGCATTGAATGTTGTTAAAAAATCATCCACTAATAAGTCTTTTCTAAGTGTTGTTTTCATATATGATGTTGAGTTAACATGTTATTTTCATAAATTTCATAATAATAACCATTGGATTTAATGAAGTTTACAACTTTATTTTCAGAACCTATCATCAAATAGTACTTATGATGTTTTCTATTGTGGGTAATGTAAAATTTTCTTTTATATTTGTATTGACCATTTTTTGTGTTGATGTAAAAACTAAATACGGCATCAACACTCGCATAGCTTGTCAATTGTTTTAGTGAACGATTTAATCTGTAGACATCAATCGTATCTGTACCTAAAAGTAACATCACTGCATACTCTGAATTGTTTTTATTCGTGGAAGAAAGTCTTGCAGCTGGAATTTTCGTGCTATCTGTTTGATAATCATTAAATAATGTAGCTTCAACAACTTCTTTTTTTCCTAATGCCATGTTATTGCCTGCCTTAAATGACAAAAAGCCTATAAGTGCCATCGCTAAAGCAAAAGGTAATAAAAAATACATGGCTGCTTCTGCTTCCGCATCTAAGAAAAACGCCAATACTAAAAATTCAATCGTTAAAAATGCACTGACTGCAAGAAAAATATAACCCAATATTTTATACGTTTTAACTTTCCATCGAGTAATAATATCAGACGCTTCGTAATTTGAAAACAAATCATACATGGTATCACCTTCAACTTATTATAACAAAAAAGCATCTCGATTAGAGACGCTTTTATTCATGAAAGGATTACGCTATCCAAATAAAATAAATAAGTAGGTGCAATAAGAAGAATACACCGAGTCCATAAACCATCCAATGTACTTCTTTTCTTCTTGGTGATAATGCCATGAGTAATGCATATGTAATAAATCCAAACGCAATACCTTCTGATATCTTAAATGACAATATCATCATAATAACTGTGATAAAACTACTTGCTAATATAATAGGATCTTCAAAGTTAATCTCTTTAAGTGGTTTCATCATTAAAATCCCAACAAAAACGAGTGCAAGTGAGGTTGCTGGTGAATATGCAACACCATCAACAAATACAGCATCAACAAATCCAAAAAGTGGATAAAGCAAGATTGCTAGTAAAAATAATACTCCTGTGACTACAGCACTTAATCCTGTTTTAGCGCCTGCTTGAATTCCAGTATTAGATTCAATATAAGATGTCACAGTAGATGTCCCTACAACGGCACCGAATATCGTCCCAACTGAATCTACAAGTAATGCTTGATCATTACCAATAAGCTGGCCTTCTTTATCAAGTAATCCCGCTTGATGCCCAACGGATACAAGTGTACCTGCAGTATCAAAAAAGTCAATAAATAATAGAGTAACAATAACAGGATATGCGAGTGGGTTTGATAATAACGAACCTAGAGCACCAAATGCTTGACCAAACAATCCCCCAACCTCAGTCACTGCACCTAAATTCGCAGTTGTTAAGTTTGGCATAAATGGTTCTAAACCTGGGAAAATGAGTCCTAATAATGCACCACCGATACCGACAGCGAGCATTGAAATAATGATTGCAAATCGAGATAATTTTCCACCTGCTGTAAATAAGATCAACACTAAGAAAATACCAACTAAACCAAGTAAAACAACTGGATTTGCTAAGTTTCCTAATGCAACAAAGGTTGCTGGATCAGAAACAATAATACCTGCATTTTTCAATCCAATAAATGCAATAAAAAATCCAATACCTGCACCAATCGCAAGTTTTAAATCTCTCGGAATGGCATTAATGATGAGTTTTCTAAGACCTGTCAAACTCACAATTAAAAATAAAACCCCAGATACTAAAACTGCTGCAAGTGCTTCTTGCCATGTAAATCCTAGACCCAAAACAACAGTATAAGTAAAAAATGCATTAATACCCATACCAGATGCGAGTGCAATTGGGACCTTCCCTAAAAATCCCATTAAAATTGTTGCAAAACCTGCAGCAATTGCTGTTGCAACAAATACACCTGGCTGACTCATCCCCGCGTCAGCTAACATAAAACTATTCACAGGTAAAATGTAGACCATCGCTAAAAAGGTTACAACTCCACCAATGACTTCAGCACTGATACTAGATCCGCGTGCTTCAATTTGGAAATACTTTTTCAAGAATTCCATATCTTCTTTCTCCTTTTTTTATTTTTGTCTTCAATAATCAATAAAAAACCACACATACTTGTTGTGTGGTCGATTGAAAACGAAAAAAAGGATTCCAATCGTAGTCATATCATTCACGGTGATATGGTAGAAACTTGACCGCCACATTCGGTCGATTATACGATATATTGAAGACAATTTTATAATACCAAAATAATGCTGAAAAAACAATTCAAATAAAACGTTTTCAGATTTATTTACCTGTATTTAGAAAAAGAAAATAATCGAAAGAATCGTTCCAACAAGACTAATGATATACAAAAACTTGTTATAACGAATAATTTTTCCACTATCCGTTCCATCAAATGGAAAAAAAGGAATTGTTTGAATCACTAAACTATGAGCTAAGATGAAATTCATACCTTGACTAAAATCATCGTGAAATATAAAAGAAGATGCAATAAATGCGCCTTGCATGAGGAGTAATGTAGCAAAAGATTGTAACCCTAAATTTTTCTTGAACTCATGACTTTTCCATAGGTCTTCTTTTGGTGCAAAGAACCCAAATACTGGGAACCATATTTGAAATGTTATTCCAAGAATAAAACTTAAAAATACGCCTCCTTGAGAAGGTAAAAATTTTACTTTTCCATAGGCCCTTGCTATTGGATAGGCAACAAGTATTCTAAGTAATGTTATTCCAATCACAGTGAGTAGTGAAAGAAATAGAAATCCAATACCTCTTAGTCCAAATAAAGACATTGAACTACCCAATATTAACGCCATAATTAATGCTCTTACAATTGGAAATTTTGGATATGGGGTGATTTGTTTAGAATTGTTGTCTTTAACCCATGTTGAATAACCTATAATCATGGCATATCCAGCTCTTTTAAAAAACGATTTCTTAGAATACTTAAATAGTGTATGTATTACAGGCAAAACTTGATACTCAGCTTTTAAAAATAAATTCCATGATGCTGTATTATCATCTCTTACAAGTGCAAATTGTTTTGTTCTTCCGTCTGCGTTCAGGGCTCGTGTTCCAACATCCATTAATCTTGATGCGATTTTATTACCCTGAGCTTTCGGATCTACAAAAATCCACTGAACAAATCCCTCGTCTTTTCCGCCTTTTTCTCATATGATTGCACCAACAATACGTTCACCATCTGTAGCATAATATCCCCACATATTTCTTTTCGAAATGAGTGTTTCTACTCCAGATCCAAATGATTGAATTGCCACTTGAATAACTTGATCGATATTCTCTTTCTGTATTAGTTTGAATTCAAAGTTTTTCATTTTTTAATTACCAGCCTTCTGACAAATCAAATTTTACACTATATAATTTAATGTCATTTTATTTCACGTTATGTAATAAATATATCTCATTGATTTAATCGTGTCAAACACTCTTACATTCTAACCCGTTAATAAAAATTGATCACTCATGTTAAGATAGGGGGAAAGGATATTTATGAAAAAACTACTTAACACATTATTATTTCTAGTGTTGTTAACTGGATGTATAGAGCAAGTTCCAAATATTATTGATTCAATCAATCCTTGTGAGGATCCGAATAGTTATTCTTGTTTTATAGAACCCCCTTGTGATATCTATGAAGGAACCTGTGACGAACTTGCACAAGAATTACTTGATACGTTGACATTAGAAGAAAAAGTTGGTCAGATGATTCAAGCTGAAAGAGGATATATTTCATTAGATGAGGTTAATGAATTTAACATCGGATCGATTTTATCTGGTGGAGGAAGTCATCCAAATGATATGTATGATAATCATCAAGCTTGGTATGATATGGTCAAAGATTTTCAAGAAGCAGCACTTTCTTCTTCTTCGGGTATTCCTTTATTATATGGTGTAGATGCCGTACATGGTCATAACAATGTGTATGATATGACTATTTTCCCGCATCAAATTAATATGGGTGTGATCAATGATGCAGAATTAACCTATGCATTATCTAAAGCAACTTCAGAACAACTTTTAACAACTGGTATTACATGGAATTTTGCACCTAGTTTATCAGTAAATCAGCATGTTGGATGGGGACGTTCTTATGAAAGTTATGGTGAAC
>CAXRJA010000018.1:0-13545 GCA_964230965.1 Acholeplasmataceae bacterium
AAACGTTTATTAACAAAGGATCTGTATTATGTTATCCATTGGAATCATCGTTAAAAATTTTTCTTTGCCAGATAGTCAAGGTGATTTAAGGCAATTATCGGCGTATTACGCGAAAACACCTGTTCTTTATTTTATCCAAAAGATGATACGCCAGGATGTACGAAACAAGCTTGTGCATTTAGAGATCAATATGACGAATTTATAAAAAAAGGGATACAAGTCATTGGTAAATCCTAAGACTCTCCTGATAATCATGTTGCATTCTAAGAAAAACATAACTTACCATTTACATTACTTTCAAATGAAAAAAGTGATGTATGTGAATACTTTGATGTTTGTTAAAAAAAGTATGTATGGAAAAAATATATGGGCATACAACGCGCAACATTTATACTAGATACACAAAGTATCATTACACATGTATTTGAAAAGGCATCACCAGATACAAATGCACAAGATATATCAGAGGTATCATAACGATAACTACTATGTAAAAAAAATGTAAAAAATATCTGTTTTTAGAATAGATATTTTTTATTTCTTTTGACTTTTATGACTTTTAGTATAAAATTATTAATAAACATTTTTTGTGAAACGAGGTCAAATATGAAGATTCATAAGATATTAAAAAGTTTTGCTTTACTAGTTTTTATATTATTGTTATCTGCATGTGGAGATGCAACAGTAGAGAACAATGCACCCGTGATCAGTGGTGCAGTGGATCAAACTGTTGAAGTAGGAGATACACTTGATCTTTTAGAGGGTGTAACGGCATCAGATATTGAAGATGGAAATCTTACTGCGAGTGTAACAGTTAACGATGATAATTTAGATTTAGATGCTGAAGGTACATATACAGTAACCTATCAAGTAACAGATAGCGCAGGAGAACTTGTTGAAGTTTCTGTAACCATTACTGTAAATCCAAAAGCTGAACTTACTGATGAAGATCGCGTACAAGAAGATTTAGAAGCTTATCAAGCGTGGTTAGAGGCAAATCCAGGTAGTTACAATTTCATTAAGAGAGGTGAAATTCATAGATCAGTCGTAAGTTGGCGATCAAATTCACCCTATTTATCTAATGAAGGTGTATTATTACCATTGCCATATGGCATGGATGCTGCCAGCGCTACATACACCGGTACATTTGTTTATAGAAATGCAAGTATTAGTGCAACATTTGAGGTGGATCTAAAACCAGCTGAACCAGTTGTGATTGCAACTTCACGTTCAGTACCTTTTGAAAACACGACAACTGAATATAATGTTGCTGATGGGAATCTAACATTGTATTTTGAACAAGATGGATATGTTCCATATGTCAAAGTTTTAGATTTCTTTGACTTGCTCGAAGGATTTGTTGATCCAGAAGTTGACATTACCGTCACAACTGAAGGTAGTGTTCTCACGATGTTTTATGTGTATTATGACGAAGACGAAGATGAGTCATACGATTTAGAACTTATTATCGATGCAGATGCAAACACAATTTCTACCAATGATCCTGGTTTTTACTGGGCATATATTTATTCAACTGAAACAAATTATGGTCGTCACATTGAATATGATTACGACAATCCGAATGCTCATTATTATGAGGGTAGTGATGTTATCTACGATTTAACAAAGTACAATCTAGATATCGTAGTCCATGAAGGTGAAATCGTTGTTCCATATTATACAGTGAACCAGTTATTTGCTGGATCAAGTTATTATAACGTCTATTATAATAACCAAAAATTATATGGTATTTATGCAACACCAGCTGACGATAGTGAAGAATATAAAAACATGAAAACCTCTAACATGAATGGAAAAGATTTTCCACATGATTTAGCGATTCATAACTTTAATGTTTTAGCGTTTAATTTAGATTATTTTTATGGTTTAAAGGATTTACTTGAAATTGAATCTTTTTATGAGCTTATGTATCCGCTAGGGTCTAGATTATTATCATCTGACCCAGCAACCTTTGAATTGGCATTAAGAGAATTGTTGTTAAAAGACATAGATGAACCACATACATCATACGGTTATCCAGGATATTTTAATGAAGTAAGTGATGATGGCCCTGCAGTCAATACACTCAGTGTATATGGCTCTCGATTCCAAAATTGGTATTATGATGGTTATATAGACGTTGACGATGCAATAGGTGAGAAATGGGGAGAATCAACAGATAATTCTTGGAATGCGTACTCTGGCTTAAGACCTGATTATTGGTTCTTAGATGATGCGAAAACAAGTGTAGTCATTACGCTCAATGGATTTAGAACATCAGATATCGAAGAATCTGCAGCATTTGATCATGCGATTGTATCTGAAATGCTTCGTACTGAAAATATGACTCTATTACCAGATATCATTGGATCTACGAAAATCTTTTATTATAATCAATCGGATAATGATGAACGTCAAGTGTCGATGTTAGTGAAAGGATTAGATGCAAACTATGTTACTACATATGGTGCAGCATTAGAAACTGCAGGTTTTATTAAAGTTGTTGAAGAGACAGTCAATCAAGCGAAAAAAGATGGATACTACAGTATTACTGTAGGTGATGTATCATACATGGTTCAATTAGCGTTTGATGAGGAAAATTCGTTATTTTATGTCGGTATTGCCAACCAATTGCCTACTTCATATGCTGCAGAATGGCCATTTGAAGTTGATATTGAAGCCATGATCGAGGGGGATAGTGCAGTTTATTTAGAAATGGTCATGGAACGTGTGACAGCAGAAGCACCAAATCTAGTTAATGCCATGTTAGACTTAAGTTGGAACACTGGAGGAAATGTCGGTGCGTTATATCGTGTTGTTGGATTCATTACTAGTGAACCATTTATGACAGCAAGAATTAGTGGTAGTACAGGTGGTGCATCAAGTAGTTATGTTTACATCGATGGTGTGCCAGTATATGACAATTTAAATTGGGCATTACTTACTTCACCATTAACATTTAGTGCTGCAAACTCACTGGCAACAATATTTAAGATGAATGATTTAGGTCCAATTATTGGTCTTACATCTGGTGGTGGAGCGTCATCAATTACACCCATCTTACTTCCAAGTGGTACATCATTTACAATGAGTTCTAATAGTGTTGGTGCCATAAGAACAGGAAGTGGAACGGAAGAAGATCCATATGTTTATGAAAATAATGAATTTGGTATTGAACCTGATATTGTTATATCTATTGAAGAAATTTATGACGAAGCTGTCTTACTAACTGCCTTTGAATAGAGTGTGAATAGAGGACGATGAGACTTAAAACACGATAGAAAACGTTTTCAAATCAATTAAAATATGTAAAAAGATTGAAAAAATGTATTTTTTGGTATAATGATTTATAAATTATAAAATATAAAGGAGATTTAATGAATGAAAATTTCTAAAAAATTATTAGGATTATTCATGTTATTATTCGCAACCGTCTTATTAGCGGCGTGTGGCGAAGAAGACCTTCCTCCGGTGTTCGCTGGAGTAGGTAATGCATCAATTGCTGTATTTGATGAATTCGATCCTTTAGCAGGCGTTACTGCAACTGACGTTGAAGATGGCGACTTAACTGCTGCGATTGAAGTGACTGAAAATACAGTAGATAATCTAACTGCTGGTACTTATTCAGTATCATACTCTGTAGAGGATAGCGCAGGAAATGTTGCAACTGCATCACGTTCTGTGACAGTTAATCCTCCAGCTCCAGAAGATTATCCATTAGCTGACTACCAAGAAGGTGTCAATTTATCACTTCTTGATGGTGAACAAAAAGATAAACTATTTGCTGCTGCAGAATCTTATCTATTAGAAAATGTTATTGCGGGTGTTCCTCTTTATAGAAGCGCATCACGAGTAATGTTTTCAAACCGTGTTCAGTTATTTTCTGAAGAATTTAACGGTGTTTTAGGATTTGGTACTGCATTCTCGCAATTAACAGCAGATGACTCAACTGTTGAAATGTTGCCTGGTCAAATGGGTAACGCAGGTGAATATACTTGGCGTTCTTCATTCTCAACAAACCCAACAACATTAAATCCATGGTTAGCAGACGATTCAGTTTCATCTGACTTTATCGATCTATTCACAGGTGGATTCTATGAATTCTTCTTTGATGCGTCTAAAACAGGTTATGAGATTTTACCTTCATTTGCTAAATCAATGCCGGTTGCTGTTAACCCAGAAACTATTAACGGTAAAGATTATGCGATGACTTGGCAAATTCCAATTCGTGATGACTTAACTTGGACATTCCATCCAGAAGTTGATACTTCAGGATTCGCTGCTGGCTACGAAAAATTAGATGCTAGTGACTGGTTATGGACTTGGAAATTAGCGCTTGATAACCAATGGTTCCGTGCAATTTCAGGTGGTGGTGACTTTATTACTAAAGGTATTAAAGGTGCTGCTGAATATGTTGCAGGTACAGGTTCATGGGAAGATGTTGGTGTCTCTATTGTTGATGGAAACACCATTCAATTAGAATATGTATCTGAACAATCAGAATTTGATGTTGTGTACGGATTTACAGGTGCATCTCTTGCTGCATTAAATCAAGAATTGTTTGAATCTCTTGGTGCAGACGTAGCAGAGCGTACAGTAGCATATGGACAATCGCCTACTACAATTGCTGCAAACGGTGCATATTACATTGACGCTTACACACCAGACCAATTAATCACTGCTAAGAAAAATGCTGCATATGTAGATGCTGAAAAATACTACTACACAGGACAACAGTTTAGATTCATTGAAGGTTCTGAACAATTATTTGAAGAATTCTTAGCTGGACGTTTAGAAAGTGCTTCTGTACCTTCTGCACGTGTAACTGAGTTTATTAATGACCCTCGTGTGAAAACTTCTCCAGCTGCTACAACATGGAGATTACAAATGAACATGTTTGGTACTGAAGCAAACCGTGATGCTTACATTGCTAAGTATCCAGGAAGTGGTATTGATCCAGACTTCGTACCTGAACCAATCTTAATGTATAAAGAATTCCGTCAAGCATTGTACTATGGTTTCGACCGTTATACTGCTGCGGTAGAAGTTGTTCAAACTTATTTACCAGCACACACACTCTTTGCATCAACTTATTTCTTAGATGGTTCTTCAGGACTAAGTGTTCGTACTGGTGAAGCGGGTGCTGCAGTTGTAACAAACTTCGGTGGAGACTCAAATGGTTACTTCCCTGATGCTGCATTAGATTTATTTAAATCCGCTGTTGCTGCTGCAATTGCTGATGGATACTATACTGCTGGTACTGCAGAAGCCTATACAACAATTGAGCTTGGCTTAACATATGCTTCAAGTGGTAACACTGCTGCACAAGCAATGATTGCTGAACTTGAAAAACAATATGAAGCATTGTTAGTAGATGATGAAAATTTTGTAAATGTTGATATTATTGTTGCAGATGTCGCATTCCCTGGAAACTATTACGATTATATGCTCATTGCGAATACGGATTTAGGTATTGGTGGTATTTCAGGATCACTTCTTGATGCTCCAGGATTCTTAGATGTATTCTCAGATGACAACCGTTCAGGATTTACTCTTAACTGGGGTAAAGATACCACAACTGCAAACATTCCAGTTTCATATGTTAATCTAGATGGTGAAACTGTTTATGAAACTTGGGGTTATAACGCATTAGTTATGGCATTAGTTGGTAAAACTTATGTACGTGATGGTGTAGAACAAGAGTCATGGTCAGATCCACTTGCGTTAATCAAAGCGAACTTAGATATGGCTGGACAAGTGTACGAATCATCTGCAGATGGTACAGCATTGGCTGAAACTTTTGAAGGAAAAACATTAACTGAATTGGCAGAAGAATTAGGTGCTGACTCAGTTGTAGCGTATACAGTTGTCGCTGAATCAGGTAATAACTATCTATTCCTTCTTGAAGAAACATTTGGCGAATATACTCTTTACAAACAACAAGCATTGATTACTGAAGCTGGTGCAGCTTGGGCTGCATGGGCGACTGCATCTTACGGGTCATCTTATGGATTTACAGCAGATGCTGCAACGTTATTGACTGACGAAAATATTGGTGCAAACGAATATATTCAAGGTTATTTTGATGAATATGATGCAGAAGACAATCTGATAAATGATGTTGTAATTACAACTGTTGCACAATTCTTAGAATTATTCTATGATGGTGAAACAATTCCTGAATATATTGAATTGTATGCACTTGATTACACATATTCAGCTGGATCATTTAGTGATGCGATATTAGTTCAAAATATTAATGGCTATATTGTATTCTTAGAATGGTTATAATAGGTTTAGATTAAAATTAAAAGACTGATAGAAATATCAGTCTTTTTTTTATTTTAAGAAATATAGTTTTTGTCTTTATTAGTGTGTTTTAAGTAGCATTGATGATATCTTTATGTTATAATATTAGAAAATAATTAAGGTGAATATTAAATGACAAAGTATATTTTTCAAAGATTAATATGGATTATTGTAATCTTAATCACAACACTTACAATCACATTTGTGTTACTTAAGCTTGCGCCAGAATTTCCACCAACAAAAAATGAAGAAAGAGATACTTGGTTAACAAAACAATATAGTGATGGTTATTATACTCTTGATATATTACTTAGAAGTGATCCAGAAACCTCGACTACGATTGAAGAAATTAAGCTAGAAGACGGATTTAACAAAACGGTCTTTATTGTAAGCCCGGAAAATGATTCTACCGTGTTTAAAGTTTTTAGACGTATACCGATTATTAGACAGTACTTAACATGGCTTGAAAATGTAGTGATGGATTGGAATTGGGGGACCTCTAGTAAGGTAAGGGTAAATGCTCCAGCGTTTTCATTAATCTCGGATAGATTTCCTCTAACTATACGTTTAAATGTGTTAACGTTATTATTTTATATTCCATTTGGGTTTTTATTTGGAATTGTTGCTGCTTTGAAAAAAGATACATGGGTAGATAATTTGATGCAAATTATTATTATTGTATTTATTTCTTTACCTGCATTAGTTTTTGTCTTATTATTGCAAATTGTTTTAGGATATCAATTAGAATGGCTGCCGCCTTTATTTCCTATCATAGAGCTTGAATCAGCTGGACGAGTTGCAGCAGGATTTATAATTCCTGTTATAGCGGCAGGATTACCTGCTATCGCGGGTTTAACGAGATTATTACGAGCAGAGTTATCTGAAGTCTTGACTTCAGAATTTTTGCAACTTGCTAAAACAAAAGGCTTGTCATATCAACAAGCTGTTGTAAGACATGCAATTAGAAATTCAATGGTTCCTATGATTCCAATAATCATCGGATCTTTTGCAGGGCTACTATCGGGGTCATTCATTCTAGAGCAAGTGTATTCAATTCCCGGTGTTGGTAGAGTGACACTTCAAGCTTTATCACAAGGAAATTATGATTATAATGTTATCATGGTTTCTAGTGCTTTTTATGGTGTCATTGGTTTATTTGCCGTTCTTATTGTAGACCTATCTTATGGAATTATTGATCCAAGAATAAGAATGGGAGCGAAAAAATAATGTCGAAAAAATATAATAAAGCATTATTTTCTTTAGTTCAAGAAAATGATAGATTAAAAGACAAACCTTTACAAACCAAGCAACTCACCTATTTTCAAGATGCAATGCTTCGTTTCACTAAAAATAAATACAATGTTATAGCCTCTATTATATTGTTTATTATGATTTTAATGTCAATTTTTGTACCTATATTAACACCTTCACGGTTTTATGAAACAACAAATTCCGAATTAACAACGTTGCCTCCAAGAGTCCCGTTGCTTGAAGATTTAGGCATTTTAGATGGAACTAAATTATATGAAAATCAGCCGATTGATAGAGATACAATCGATCCTGAAACTGGGCTCGGTTATCCAATCGTAGGTTTTCAAGAGCAATTTATTGATTTCTCTACACTCCAAAATCAAGTTATCATTGGTAACGATAAAAGTCCTCTATTTGTTGGTGGTACAGTAGAGCTTTATGTGAATACATCTAGAACTTCTGCAGCTGTAATTTCTGGAGAAATTGTGACGCTTTTTAATGGTGACTATGTGAATGTTGATTTAGAATCTATGCCAGAAATAGGCACACTTGAAATCTATATATCTGAGGTGAATTTAACAAGTTCACTTTTGGGTTGGGATGATGAGAAACTTACCTTAATAGGAACAGTGAACCAAAGTGGCGTGACAACGTTAGATCCTGTTACAGAATTAACCAATGGATTTTTAATTCTTAGATATGTTCTCGAAGAACCAAGTGATGATGGAAGAGACAAAGTTGTTTTTAATACGGTGTCATTGGTTTCCAGTACTACTCAAGAAGTGAGTAAGGAATATACTGGATACAATTTATCTATGTTTAAATTCTTCATTTTAGATTCAACAACTGAGAATGGTCGTTATTTAAGAAATGGTGCTGAAATGATCATTGCATCTTTCAGATACGACGAGTATGAAGCACTTTTTTCTGATAAACCACGTATTATCGGAGCAAATGAATATAATCAAATTTTATTAGATAATCCAGGTATGGCAGAAACAATTACAGTAGATCCTAACAATCCAGATGCTTGGTCGTTTGATGAAGGCTTCCCTATTGCAGCTGTTACTGATGTTGATAGAATCATTATTGCAGGAAGAGAATATGTCAATTATAAAGTACAAATTAATGGTAGATATTCCCTTGGATTTGATGAAACACCATATTTCATATTTGGTACTGATGTCTTTGGAAAAGATTTATTCGTCCTTATTTGGTTAGGACTAAGAACATCCTTATTACTAGGTTTTCTAGCGACATTATTCAACATAATTATTGGTATTATTTGGGGTGCAACATCAGCTTATTATGGTGGTCAAGTTGACATGCTCATGGAACGTTTTACAGATATTTGGGGAAGTTTTCCTCAAATTACCATGATAGGTATCATTACTGTGCTTATTGGTCCTGGTTTCTTAGCATTATTCATCTTTGTCGTTTATGATGGTTGGATTGGAGCTGCCAAAGTCACTAGATTCCAGTTTTATAGATACAAAGGTTCTGAATATGTTCTTGCAGCTAGAACACTAGGTTCTTCTGATAGACGTATTATATTTAAACATATTTTGCCGAACGCATTAGGAACGATTGTGACACGTGTTGTCCTAGCTATTCCATCGGTTATTTTCTTAGAAGTGAACTTATCATTCTTAGGTTTTGGTATCGGTAATGGACAAACACTCACTTTAGGACCAATTGAACTTACAGGTACATCAATCGGTGTCATTTTAAATGATGGACAACAACAAATATTTGCAGGTAACTTATGGTTAGTTATTTTCCCTGCGCTCATTGTAGCAACATTGATGATTACTTTTAACATGTTTGGTAATGCCCTCCGTGATGCACTCAATCCACAGTTAAGAGGTAGCGAATAATGAAAAAAGAAAAAGTACTAGAAGTTAATAATTTAAAAATCTCATTCCGCACACCAAATGGATTAGTGCGTGCCGTCAGAGATATATCATTTGATTTATACAAAGGAGAAACACTTGCAATTGTAGGTGAATCTGGATCGGGTAAATCTGTAACAAACCGTGCAATCATGGGTATTTTAGCCGGCAATGGTATTATTGACGATGGATCCATTTTGTATCGTGAACAAGATTTAGCGAAGCTTTCTGAAGCGAACTTTCATGCGATTCGTGGTAATAAAATTGGAATGATTTTCCAAGATCCTTTATCAAGTTTAAATCCTACTATGAAAATTGGGAAACAGATCACTGAAGCGATGCTTATCAATGGTAATCGAATTAAAAACAAAATGGTTGATATGTATCATACTGAATACTACGAATATTTAAACAAGAAAAAAGAATTAGATTTAGCGCGTAAAAATGCGAAAACCAGAATCTTTGAAATTCAACTAGATGATACAATTTCTAAACAAGAAAAAAAGACACAAATTACCACAGTTAAGAATGAATTAAGGGGAAAACTATCAGACATAAATGCTGAGATTCCAACATATAAAAAGAAATATATAGAGAAGAAAGAACAAGCTAAAAAAGATGTTAAAGCTGATGTTGCTCAAATTAAAGTAGATGAAAAAGTTGAACTAAAATCATTAAAAGCGAATCTTTTGGAACAAAAAAAATTATTAGAAACATTTGCTAAAGGCTCTGAAGATTATTCAAATCAATTAAAAAAAATCAACAAAGTCAAAGATAACATTCGTAATAATCGTGAAAACTTTAAAAGAAAACTTTATGTCACTAAAAAAGAAGCTTATGCACGAGCAATTGAAATTATGAATGAAGTTGGTATTCCAGAACCAGAAAAAAGATTTAATCAATATCCATTTCAATTTTCTGGTGGGATGAGACAACGTGTGGTTATTGCGATTGCACTTATGGCTAATCCCGAAGTGTTAATATGTGATGAACCAACAACCGCACTTGATGTGACCATTCAAGGACAAATTCTAAATCTTATTAAAAAATTGAAAAAACAAAGAGACCTCTCTGTCATTTTTATTACGCACGATTTAGGTGTCGTCGCAAACGTTGCGGACCGTGTAGCTGTCATGTATGCTGGTAAAATCGTAGAGTATGGAACATCAGAAGATGTTTTCTATAATCCTAAACATCCATATACATGGGCATTATTATCAAGTGTGCCAGACTTAGATACGAAAGAAAAATTGCTTTCAATTCCAGGAACACCTCCAGACATGTTATACCCGCCAAAAGGGGATGCGTTTGCTGATAGAAATCAGTTTGCCCTTAAAATTGATTTTGAAGAACAACCACCATTCTTTAAAATTTCTGAAAGTCATTATGCTGCATCATGGTTACTACATGAAGATGCACCAAAAGTTGACATGCCTAATATTGTTAAAGATCGTATTGAAAAATATAAAGCCCAAGAAAAGACATTTCAACAAAGTAAAGGAGCTCAAGCATAATGGCTGATAATAGAGAAACAATTTTACGTGTTGAAGGGTTAAAGCAATACTTTAAATCAGGGTTTGGAAAAAATAAAATTGTCGTTAAAGCTGTAGACGATGTTTCTTTTGAGATAAAAAAAGGTGAAGTTTTCTCACTTGTAGGTGAATCTGGCTGTGGTAAAACAACAACAGGTAGAACCATTATTAAACTTTATAAATCTAGTGGTGGTGAAGTCTATTTCCATAATACACGAGTTTTAAGCGATGTTAAGGCTGCTAAAAAAAGATATAGACATAGTGTAAGAGCTTTAAAACAAGAACTTAAATTAGGTAATCTTACACAGAAAGCTTATAATGAAAAATTATTACTTGAAAAACAAGCATTAAAAAAAGCAAAAAGAGATAGAAATTTTGAAAATATTATCGATGAATCAGGCAGAAGAGCAATTAAAGATATCCAAAGTTTTCAAGAATACCAAGATATTATTCAAAAATATGCGCTAAGATTAGAAAACACCACAGCAAGTATTGACGCTCTTAATAAAACATTAGCGTCATTGGATAGTAAAGATAAAAAGCAAAAAGCAAAACTCAAAGAAACCCGAAACGCTTTGAAAGAAGCTAAAAAAGAGCTTGCGTTAAGTAAATTGCGTCAAAAACAAGATATTCAAAATCTAAAGTACCAACTTATTAACAAAAATAAACTTTTAATGCGTAAAATGCAAATGATTTTTCAAGATCCGATTGCATCACTCAATCCGCGTATGACTGTAAAAGAAATCATTGCAGAAGGGTTGCGCATTAATGGTTTTAAGAACGAAGAGATTATAGATCAACGTGTGATAGAATCCTTGGAAACTGTTGGATTGGTTGCTGAGCATGCAAGTCGTTATCCACATGAATTTAGTGGTGGACAACGTCAACGCATCGGTATTGCACGTTCACTTGTTGTTGAGCCATCATTTATTATTGCCGATGAACCAATCTCAGCACTTGATGTTTCTATTCGAGCGCACATTATTAACTTATTAAATGAGCTTAGAGAAAATAAAGGGATTACCATTTTATTTATTGCGCATGATTTATCCGTTGTTAAATATTTTTCGGATCGTTTAGCAGTAATGTATTTTGGTAAGATTGTTGAAATTGGAGATAAAGAAAAAATCTTCAATCATCCAATGCATCCCTATACACTCTCATTGCTTGATTCTATCCCGCTTCCAGATCCTCTATATGAACAAAGACGTCAGGCTTCTAAGAGATATAATCCTCAAGCAGCTCATGATTACTCCAAAGAGCTTCCAACATTGAGAGAAATTGAGCCTGATCATTTTGTATTATGTAATACAAATGAATTTGAAAAATATAAAAAACTATTGTAATCATGAAAATTCTCAGATTACTAATGATATTCGCATTTGAGCTTGGGCTAGCAATACTCATTATTTGGTTTAGAGGTTTGTCTTTTAGTATGGCAAATCTTTCAGATCATTTCTTTGTTGTAGGTGTCATTATAGGCATGCCTTCCATGGTTGCGATTACGCAAGCTTTTAGACTTTTTTATGGATTTAGGTATGCATTTAGAGTGCTAATTACACCGAGTTATAGGAAACTCTATCCTTCATTTAAAGATTTTGAAGAAACAAAAACTGGTGGTGAACCTAATCATACGTTCTTTGGAGAAGTCTTCATTGCGAGTTTAAGTGTTATTATCATTGCTGGGATTCTTTCAGAGGTTGTTATGAATGGACGATAAGAAAGAATTTTCACTGTTTTTAAAGTATTATATTTTATACATTATATTCATTATAGCTACCGTAAGTGTAGCTATTTTATCTTATGTATTCATTCAATCACAGTGGGTGTATCTTCTTATATTTTCTTTGATGTTCTTTTTACTCATATTAAGTTTTAGGTTTAAAAAGAAATTATATTTAATTATTCATCAAAATTATATCGATCAAATTAGAAAGGATGTTATAGATCCCATCGATTTAAAACCAACAGTAACAATGGTTGATATTCAAAAAAAATTAAATAAGCAAGGCTATCAACTGTATTATACAGATCAAACCTTTGTCGTTTTAACAAAAATTGAAAAAGATATTCAAATTAGAAAAGTTTTTCAACATCATATACTATTTGTTGCAGTTGTTCATTTTGATTCAAATAATGCATATTATCAAGAAAAAGTCGATGTATTAATTAATGATATCCAATTTAAATCTCAAACCGAAGATAAAAAACGTATAGATCGTTTACTCATTTCTCAATATAAAGAAGTCCAAGTATTTGATGAAAAAGAAAAAGAATCTATCAATGAAATTATCTTTATTAAAACGGATAAACACATCGTTTCAACAATTAATGTAGGCATCGTAAATAATCCAAAAATAGCATTGATGTTAGCTGCTAAAACATATCGCCCTTCATCTTATTATGACTTACATTTAAATAGTATTTTTCAAGCGTTACAATAAAAAAACACCTAATCGGTGTTTTTTTAATCAAGTCTTTTTAATCTTAAGTGTAAAAGTCCTAATATTAAAATAATCCCAATGGATACCGAAACAGAATATATACGATATGTCTGAAAA
>CAXRJA010000019.1:0-8295 GCA_964230965.1 Acholeplasmataceae bacterium
TTAAAAGCCATAACACATATGTTTGAGATTTATTTTTTATAAACTTATAATACCAATGCTCTAATACAATGACATCTTCTGGTTCTGGAAGTATATGGTGTGTCACATTGTCTTGATATGCGTTTAGCGCCATCGTTTCAAGTGAGATATTAACCATGATATTTGATTGCGCAATATGTTTTATAAGGTCATTTTCAATCACCCATATGTGAACAAATCTTTGATGGGTATGATATCTGTTATATAGTTGTTGATAAGCTTTTAATGACGATTCTTTTTTATGGCGATATACATTTGATATGATTCGTTGATGCTTGATAAAATCATCAAAATGATGACGTATCAAATATGCAATACTATCAAAGATATCAGTCAATGCTATCGGTTTACGAAGTTGTATCACGTGCTTTAAAGTTGTAGGACAACGATCATATGAATGATTCGTTAAAATGTCTTTAATGTGTATCATCAAAGTTTTACTTTGCTTGTCAAACATATTGTGTATGTGCGATTTAATGATGACAGCATCTACGGGTTGCAATGCTTTAAATTCTTTGTCTATATAGTTAAATAACTTTTGTAGCTTATCATTAAAAATTGACGTGACATAATGTTCTACCATATGGTTATGCCTTGAATGATTTGTTATATTGTTGATATGATCATAAAGATTCATTTTTATATGCCTCATTATTTTATTCCTTTCATAAAAAAAGATACGGCCACGTAAGTGGTCGCATCTTTTTAATATTTTTCTTTAAAATATGTTGATAAACGTTTGAGTGATTGAATTAATGCTTCATTTTGATCGATATGTAGATCTTGAATCGTTCTATTATTCATTTCCTCATGAAATGCATCGTGAATTTTCATCACAGGATCTGCATTTTCAGTGAGATTCAAAATAACTTTCCTATTATCTTTTGAATCTTTTGATCTTGATACATATCCTTTTTTAACTAGGGTGTTAATTGCCGTTGTTAATGCTCCGATTGTGATCCTTAATCGTTTTGCAACTAAGCCCATGTTTGGTTCAGAAGCTTTCAAGATTGTCTCTAAAACATGGACTTCACTCATCGATAAAGTAACACCATGTTGTCTTAATGACTCTGCCTCAATCGATAAAATTTGATTAAAAATATTGATTAGTGAATCATTAAGTACATCATGTGCATGTGTCTGATTCATTGTTAGGCTAACTCAACGTAGCCAACGGCAAGAGTCCCCGGTCCTGCATGTGCACCAACAACAGGTGTAAGTGGTACAACATCGATATCTAACTTTTCGTGAATTTTTAAAATATCTTCTTTCATTTGGTTAGCTTTATCTTGGTTGTTTGTATAGACAATGAATAATTTAACTTTTTTACCTTCGATGTCAGATTTAATCACTTCCAAAAGACGTTCTCTTGCTTTTGCAGTTGTTCTAATTTTTTCATAAGGCGTTAGTGCGCCATCACTTTTTAATCTTAATAATGGTTTGATTTTGAGTAAGCTCCCTAACATACCTTGTACGCCAGATAAGCGTCCATTTTTCACCAAGTACTTGAGTGTATCTACCAATACATACATTGTTATATTTTCTTTAATTTGATTGAGTCTTTCAACGATTTTTTCTGTTTCAACACCTTTTTTGATATCTTTAATGGCTTCTAATACCAAATAAGCTTCACCGTAAGAAACACTTCTAGAGTCTACGACATAAACAGGGAAATCTTCTACCATATCTTTTGCTAAAACGGCACCTTGATATGTACCTGAAAGTTTCGAAGAAATCGTGACAACAATGGTGTCTTGATATCCTTCATCTTTTAATTGTTGATACACTTCTGCCATTTTACCTGTTGCTGTTTGCGAAGTAGAAACATCAATATCTGGTTCTTTAACAACTTTATCGTAAAATGCCTCTGCCGTAATATCAACAAAGTCTTCGTACTCTTTTCCATCTAAATTTAGTATGGAACGAAAAACTTGTACTGGGTAATCAAGTTTCATGTAATCGATACCAGAGTTACCGCATACAATTAGCGCAGTTCTTTTATCCATGTGTATTCTCCTTATTTATTCATTTATCTTGATATTATTTTATCACAATTACATTTTGTTTGAACATCCAATCAAACATTTAAATCATAAAAAACATCACCGTTATAAAAACACTTATGAATAAAATGAGTGCATAATTAGCATCTTCAAAACTCATAGAAAATTGTCTTATTTTTTGCAATAAACGATAATCCTTTTTAATCACGAATCTATATAACGGAATCCCTATCAACACATACAATCCATAATCAGTCCAAGATGATAATGCAAATGGCATCACTTGTTTAGCATCAAAATGAAATATAAATTGAATGATGGGTGTATATAAAACACCGAATAAAAGAATCGCAAATGCAAGAATAAGCATTGAAATCATACGTTTAGAATCTCTAAAAATCATCATAAAATCAAGCTTTGATCCAAACAAAACTCTTGAAAATTTTAAAAAAGACGTTACAGTCCCTATATTAATAAGAGTATATAAAAACATATGAAAAGTATTGTCTTTAAATGCATATTTGATGAGTGATTTCGATACAAAACCATTGAATAAAGGCATACCACTGATTCCTAACATACCAATGATTAATACGATGGCAGTCATAGGCATCGTTTTAAAAACACCTTGAATCTCATATACTTTTTTTGTTTTATACGTATAAATAATTTGACCTGCCGCCAAAAACAACAATGATTTAAAAAAAGCATGATTTAAAATATGTAACAATCCGCCTGAAAAAGACACATCATTTAATGACGAGAGGCCCATCATCATTAAACCAATCTGAGAGACAGTATGATAGGCTAAGATTTGCTTCAAATCCTTTTGTACAAGTGCAAACATCACACCAACAAGCCCTGTAATTGCACCAACATAAAAGAAAAAGGTTCCTGTATTATATGCAGCACCAGAAAACATATCATGGTGTATACGAATAAATCCGTATAATGACAATTTAACAATAAGACCTGACAATAATGCAGAAATAGATGTTTGAGCAACACCGTGTGCTCGTGGCAACCAAGAATATAAAGGTACAAACGCAGCTTTAATCGAAATACCTGAAAGCATCATGACATATGCAAGTTTAATAATATTAGAATGAGAATACAACTGAATCTGATTTGCAATGTATTGTATATTGATAGATCCATATACGTAATACAATAAGATAATACCAATAAGAATAAACATCGCGCCTAATGTATTGATAAGCAAATAATATATTCCTGCGCGATACGATGGTCCATTTTTATTATAAGAAATTAAAATTGTTACTAAAACAGTGATAAGTTCAAGAAAAACAAAGAAATTGAACAAGTCATTTGTTTGGACAAGGCCTAAAAAAATACCTTGTAAAAACATTAAGAAAAATAAATACATATGGTCATCACGATGTTTCTTAAACGTAAAGAGTAAAATAACAAACCACATAAATAATGTAAGACCTATGAAAATCATAGTCGTTTGATCGACATAAAAACTGATCGCAAATACTGGTGACCACCCACCAAATATGAATGTGATCGGATTATCATACACGCCTTGAACAAGAAGATAAACGTATAAACTTATTAATACCAATTGAAACAAGAATACAAGTCTTGACACCATACGATATTTAAATAAATAAATGATGATGGATGCAACCACCGGTATCATCACAAAGAGTAATGGGATGTATGTTATCATTTGTCACTTCCAAAAATAACTTTCCATTCAATCGAACCAAAATGATGGAAAATCTTTATACATAACATAAGTGCGAGTGATGTAATGGTAGACCCAATCACAATCGTTGTAATCATAAGTGCTTGAGGTAAAGGATCTACCACATTGATACCAATAGATGTGAGAATTGGAATGAGACCACCCTCATAGGTTGCTAAATTCAAAAATAATAAAATAGTACCTGCTTCTATAATCGTCACACTAAAAACAGACTTAATGATGTTTTTACTTGTCGCAACACCATAAATGCCTACTAAAATAACAACAAATGATAAGATAGGGTTCATTATCTTCCCTCCTTTAAAAAAGAGGTAAATACAGCAACCAAACCAAGAGCAACTTTTGCACCAATAATGATATTTAAGAGATATAAATATATTTGTTTATAAGCAATATTTCCGTTTAATGGGATGAAGTTTGTCATAACTTCACCACGAGTAAAAAAACTTAAAAAAGAGATACTAATGAGTAGTAAAAAGAGTATTTTTTCAATGGTAATAATGGTTTTTACATCAATTTCTTTTGAAATATCAATATAATATAAAATCAAAATCGCGGTAGCAACAATCGCACCACCTTGAAAGCCACCCCCTGGAGAAAGATGACCATTTAAAATGATATAAAGTCCAAAAAGTAACATGACTGGATATAATAGACGTCCAAACGTAATAAATAATTCTGGTGTCTTTTGTTTATCCATCATAAAGGTGGCATTTTTTTCTTTAATGTTGTGTTGAGATATCCATAAGACACCTGATACTGCAACAAGTAAAATACCGGCTTCAAACAAACTATCAAACAATCTGTAATCTAGATAAATCGCAGTGACTAAATTTTTACTTCCAGTATCAAAAAAACCATTGGATGAAAAAAAGACTTTGCCAGCGTTGTTATATAACGTCTCTAGGTCAGATAAAGAAATACTGAACATCACTAAAACAAAAATTAGTAATAACAACATAGATAGTTTTTTAATCAAGAGATTCACCATCCTTTAAAGCTATCACCTCTAAAATTGGCAATTGCTCTGCTGCTTTTTTAAGATGTGACACAAGTATCGATGATTTTTTACCTTTAATGATAAACTTCTTCTTACTATCGTCATAGCTCAATATTAAGTCAACATTGAGTTCATCGGTTAAAACAAAATCATCTCCTGAAATATCTGTGCAAACATTCAGTTTTAAATCGTGAACATCTACAAACGCATTTAATAATTCATATACTTGAAGATTTTCTTCATTAAGTTCAAACCGATCATGATTTACACGATCTAAAACAATATATTCTCTTTGTCGTGCGATAGAAATAACATAGATTAACGGAATAATCGCAGATCCAATTGCAACTTCAGCAATCGCAACATCTGGTGCCTGATTGAGTGCATATAAAACTGCTGCAATCAAACCAAATGCAGATATATAAATGATAATGGTGAAGTTTTCTTTATGGAAAATTACAGTAATTGCAATGATGATGAGTAATACTTGTAATATTGCCGCAATGATGTCTTGCATATTATTTCTTTCCTTTCTCAATAGGAACCCCTACTAAAAAAGCAGATCGAATATTTACATGTGAACTAATAGGTCCAGTAATAAATAAAAAGATAAGCAGCATTAATAATCTTAAAATAATTTGAAAGTCTCCGCTTACAAACATGAGTCCAACAAGTAGCAGAATACTTGCAACAGTATCAATGGTTGCAGCAGATAAAATGCGCGTGTACAAATTATCCAACTTAAAAATGGCTGCCAAACCAAAGAAAATAAAAAACCAAGAAGCAACCAAAAAAAAGCCAACAATAATGGTCATTTTTCTTTGCCTCCAGTCATAATAAACTTAGACAACAGCGTTATTGTTAGAAAGCCAATGATACCATATGTAATGGCAATATCTAGTAAAAAGGATTGCTCAATATAAAATGATAGTGTCACAATAAACAAAATAACTTTGGCAGATAAAACATTTAACATGAGAATTCTATCCCATACTGTTTTACTGATCACAAGTTTAAAAAATGTTAAAAACATCGCAACTACCAACATAAAAAGTGTAATAAGTAATAAAATTTGCACTTAGTTATTCTCCGTATCCAGTAATTTTTCAAAATGTTCTCGAATCGGTTTTTCTAAACTTTCGATGGATGCTCCATGTTTTGCAAGTACCATGACATAGATGGACTGATCCACGATTTCAATAGAAATTGTCCCTGGTGTCAATGTAATAGAGTTTGCAACAATCGCAACTCTTACAGGATCTAAATGTTCGAGTGAAATTTTAAACACTGTTGGAACAAATTCTTTTTTAAATACATTGATACTAAATACATAAGCAGATTTAAATATTTCTACAAAAAGTGATAAAAAATATCGCAACAATTTAGAAACAGGTATACTTTTGAAATGTTTCCCTTTTCTGTCTAACAACAAGTCATATGAAAAACAAGTTACTGTGATTGAGCCAAACAAGCCAATTAAAAGTGTGTTTAAATCTATTTTCCCATTGACCAGTAACCACAGTAATAATAAGATTACAGAAAATTTAATTTGAGAATATATTTTATTCACGATAGGAACTCCCAAAATTATTATAGCATGTTCGCTTTAAATCTTAGTTTTCAGGTGAAATATAAAAAAACGATCCTTTGATCGTTTTTTTATAAGTCTATCGTTGTTAATGTGTTTGCATTCACTGATTTTATTATTTGTTCACCAGTTGGAGTGATAAATGTAATGGTTTGCTTTTCATTTGTCGGATTCCAAACAATTGCAATAATATCACCATCATCATTTTGATAAATCGATGAGGATACAGCTTCATGAATGACCATTCTATAACTTGTTTCTCTATCACCAAAATGATGAATCCCGTGTATCAAATAATATGTATGAGAGAGATCTGTTGGATAATCATCATTTAAAATTTTATTTGCATCAAACATGGTGAGTGCTTTTTCAGAATCAACAATTGCTTGGATCGTCCACATATTTGCAAACCATGTATCAATGGTATTATCTTTTGCTTGCATATATGTTGCAAAAATATTGGTGAGTGTTTGTTTTTCATTGTTATTGAGCGCATAGGATGTTAAATATTCATTGTTTGGCAACCATTGAATCCCATAAATAAATGTAGGGTTTGCACCAAACCATGTTGCATAATCGTATTTACCGCCCCATATCATGCCGGCAACATCAGCATAATCATCATAATTATTGGGAAAGATACTATCTTCATAATCAAACATATACATTTTAGCAGATGCCACTTCATGTACATAACCATAAATGGCGGCATCTCTTAATGCTTTATTGTCTGTTTCAAGTGACCATAAATACCCTGCCACCCAAGATTGAATGGCTTCACTTGTGGATTCGATATTATTCCCTTCAGCGAATGTCCCGTATCCATGTGCCCATGTATGTCCTGCATACGAATCAAAATTTCTTAAATAACGATGCGTCTTTTGATCTTTTTTAGGATACAAATAATCATTTATAAAAAAGTCAATGATCTCAAGATACTTCTCTTTAAAAGTATCATCATATTGAGATAATATCGTTGCTGCATAGACAATATAGCCATGGGTAAAACTATGGTCAGATAGTTCTGATCCAGTATTAAATGTATTATCTGAATAGTATGTTGTATTCCAATAAGGATTGTAATATAAAAATTTATCATCTCCTTGATTGAAGTATGTGAACCAATCTTCTAAAACATGTTTTAATCTTGCAATAAAAACAGTTTCATACTCACTGTTCATTTCATTGGCTGCGATAAGGGATTGTGCTAAAGGAAATAACACTTTACCATTCCAATATGGTGCAGGATCATTTAGTAAATTCTCCATATCATCTGTTTGACTCAGCATATCTAAAGATTCAAAATACATTTCTTGCGTCGCTGCATCAAAAGTTGAACTTGGTAAACTATAATTTGGGATCACACCATGAAACGTGTGTGTTGTTTTAAATTGATTGCCTTTAGTTGTTAAAATCTCACCTCTTGCAGTAGTCAAACTAAAGTCAATATATTCTAAGTCACTATAGAGTTGATGATGTGGCAACACCATGATCAGTGGCGTAATAGAAGCTTTTGTTGGATTTATATAACTTGTAGTAAATGTTGTATGTACTTCAGATGTCGCTTCAATGACTTGATAACTCGCATCGGTATCAATCGGAATCATTCTAGATGCTTCTTTCAATGTTCTCGTATCAGAAATTCCGTTAATGGTAGATAACGAAAACATATTATAGTTATCCATTGATAAACGTATCCCTTGATCTGTAAATGTCATCAATGTATTCTCTGGTGTTGATAAATACATATAGACATCCTCAAAAATAGGTTGACCAACACCTTGAGGATAGGTTGTTTGATAGCCAACATGTTTTCCTTTTATTTTTACAACAAGACCATCTCCAGTATAAGTATCCTCTTCTATACGTAGTCCACTTGTACTAAAAAATTCATAACCTTGATTACCTTCTGTAGTCAGTTCTAAGATGG
>CAXRJA010000020.1:0-15339 GCA_964230965.1 Acholeplasmataceae bacterium
CAACATCTTCAACAGGTATGAGATCTTCGTTTTCAATGGTAATATCTTCTGTTAAATTAATCTCGCTTAATCTTGGTTCATGATATTGGATTTTAATTTGTTGAAGTTCTTCTTGGATAATGGTAAGTTTACGATCATCTTTGGCGATGATATCTTTAAAATCAACAATTTTTGATTTTAAGTCTTCGTGTTCTTGTTGAAGTTTTTCGATTTCGAGACCTGTAAGACGTTGAAGTCTTGTATCTAAGATTGCACGGGCTTGAATGTCATCAATATCATAGGTTGTAATCAATGCATCTCTCGCATCTTCAGCAGTTTTTGATTGTTTAATGATTTGAATGGCGCGATCGATATCATTAAGTGCTTTAATTAAACCTTCTACAATGTGTTGTCTTGCTTCGGCTTTTTCTAAATCAAATACAGTTCTACGTAAAACAATTTCAATTTGATGGTCTAAATATTTCTCATACATATCTTTGAGTGAGAACATTTTTGGTTGACCTTTATCAAGTGCAATCATATTAAAGTTGAATGATTGTTGTAACTGTGTGTGTTTATATAGATTATTAAGCATCACATGTGCGTTGACGTCTCTTCTTAATTCAATGACAACACGCATACCGTTACGGTTAGATTCATCTCTTAAATCTGTAATGCCGTCTAAAACTTTATCTTTTGCGAGCTGTGCGATGCGTTCGATGAGCGTTGTTTTATTCACTTGATAAGGAATAGCCGTCACAACAATTGCAGATTTATTTTTAAATTCTACAATTTCAGTTTTCGCTCTATTCACAATAGAGCCGCGGCCAGTTTCATAAGCTTGTATAAGACCGCTGATACCAAGAATTTCTCCTCCCGTTGGGAAATCCGGGCCTTTCACATATTCCATTAATTCTTGTGTTGTGATCTCTTTATTTTGCATATATGCGAGTAATCCCTCAATTACTTCAGTTAAGTTATGAGGTGGAATATTTGTAGCCATCCCAACTGCAATCCCTGTTGATCCGTTCACAAGTATATTTGGATATCTAGATGGTAAAACAGACGGTTCTTTTTCACTACCGTCATAGTTATCAATATAATCTACGGTTTTCTTTTCTATGTCTCTAACAAGTTGTCCTGCAAGTTTGGAAAGTCTCGCTTCTGTATAACGCATTGCGGCTGCCCCATCACCATCTACAGAACCGAAGTTACCATGTCCATCTACAAGTGGCATACGATAACTAAATGGTTGTGCCATACGTACCATTGCTTCATACACGGAAGATTCACCATGCGGATGGTATTTACCAATAACTTCCCCTACGATACGTGCAGACTTTTTGTGTGCTTTATCAGACGTCATACCGAGTTCGTTCATCGCAAATAAAATTCTTCGTTGAACGGGTTTTAAACCATCTCTTACATCCGGCAGTGCGCGTGATACAATCACACTCATTGCATAGTTAAGAAATGACGTTTTCATCTCACTGGAGATGTTGATTTCTTTGACGTGATCTCTTGATTTGTTTAATTCATCCATGTGTGATTGCGTCCTTTCTAAACGTCAATGTTGCTTGCGTAAATGGCATTTTGTTGTATGAATTCCTTACGAGGTTCAACTTCTTCGCCCATAAGCATACTAAATACTTGGTCTGCATCCATTGCATCGCTAAGCGTAATTTGAAGTAGTGTTCTTGTGTCTGGATCCATCGTTGTTTCCCAAAGTTGTTCAGGGTTCATTTCTCCTAGACCTTTGTATCTTTGAATACTTGGTCTACCGCCCATTTCTTTTAGTGTTGCATCTAAAGATTCGTCATCATAAAGATATTGAATATTCTTCCCTTGTTGTACTTTATATAATGGTGGTTGTGCCATGTAATTATACCCTTTTTCAATAAGTGGTCGCATATATCTAAAGAAGAATGTTAATAAGAGCGTTCTAATGTGTGCACCATCGATATCAGCATCGGTCATAATCACAACTTTGTGATAACGAATGTTATCTGGATTAAACTCTTCTCCAATTCCGGTACCAAGTGCTTGAATTAATGATAAGATTTCTTTATTTGCATAAATTTTATCTAAGCGTGCTTTTTCGACATTAAGCACTTTACCTCTTAATGGTAAAATCGCCTGGAATTCAGATTCTCTACCTTGTTTTGCTGAACCACCAGCGGAATCACCCTCAACAATATATAATTCAGAAACTGCTGGATCTTTCGCTCTACAATCTGCGAGTTTAGAAGCAAATCCTAATGCATCTAATGGTGATTTTCTTCTTGTCGCATCTCTTGCTTTTCTTGCGGCGATACGTGCATACATCGCATTAAGACCTTTTTCAACAATCATTTTTGCATCTTGTGGGTTTTCTGCAAAATAACGTTCTAAAAACTCACCTGTAAGTTGAGATGTCATTTGTCTCACTTCTGGATTTCCTAGTTTTGTTTTCGTTTGACCTTCGAATTGCGGATCCGGATGTTTAATTGAAATAATCGCTGTTAATCCTTCTCTAACATCTTCTCCTATGAGTGAATCGTCTTTTTTGAATAAATTATTAGCTTTACCGTAGTTATTAATAATTCTTGTGAGTGCAAGTTTGAAACCATCTTCATGCATCCCGCCTTCATGTGTTGGAATGTTGTTGGCAAAGCTAAAGAGGTTTGTTGCATAGGAATCAAAATATTGAAGTGCCATTTCGTATGTGATGCCCTCAACTTCTTTTTCAACATACATCACTTCTTTGGTGAGTTTGGTTCTGTTTCCGACTAAGAAATTCACATACTCGACCAAGCCACCTTCATATTGATATACAAACTCTACAGGTGTTTCGTGTCTCTCATCCGTAATCGTGAGCTTGATGCCTTTATTTAAAAATGCGAGTTGTTGAACACGCGCACGCAATGTTTCAAAATCATATACTTGTGATTCTGTAAATACGTCTTTGTCTGCTAAAAAAGTCACGATGGAACCGTGTGTGTTGCTTGTACCCTCTTCAATGAGTTCTGTTTTTGGTACACCATAGGCATACGTTTGGCGATACTGTTTACCATCTCTATGTATTTCTACATCAAAAAATGATGATAGTGCGTTCACAACAGAAGCACCAACCCCGTGTAAACCGCCTGACACTTTATATGAAGCGCCATCAAATTTACCACCAGCGTGCAATGTTGTTAAAATTGTTTCAACTGCAGGTCTACCTGTTTTTGGATGTGTATCGACAGGGATCCCACGTCCATCGTCAACGACACGAATATAATTGTCTTTTAAAATAGTAAGTTCAATGTGGGTTGCATATCCTGCAAGCGCCTCATCAATGGAGTTATCAACAATTTCCCAAACAAGATGATGCAGACCTTTAACACCGGTTGAACCGATATACATCCCTGGTCTTTTTCTAACCGCTTCTAACCCTTCTAATATTTGAATATTCGATGCATTATAGTTGTTTTGTGACATATTTATGACTCCTTAGTAATATACATAACATCTAATTGTTGGTGTGAGTAATTTTGTGTGCTGTTAATAATAAGTGCATGATCTTTAAATTCGTAATTAAGTAATTGTTGTTGATGTGTTTCATCTAATTCACTTAAGACATCGTCTAGCAACAATACCAATTCTTGAGACTGATGGTTTTTTAAATATTGTAAAACGGATAGTTTCAATGATAAAGCAAGTAGTCTTTGTTGTCCTTGTGAAGCAAATTGACTTGCTTTTTTGTGATTAAAATAAACTGTGATGTCATCTTTGTGCGGACCACTTGTTGTTACTTGTGAGAGAATATCTACTTTTTGTTTTGTAAATAGATGTTGTTTTAATCCCTCAATGGATTGGTCTTTCTCATATTTGACAATGACATCTTTAAAGTCAAACTGTTTTGCAACCGGTTGAATAAGTTCGTTTAATGCTTCCACAAATGCATGTCTTTTATTAATAATAATGATTGCTTGTTCTATTAATTGTTCTGATAGTATGTTAAGAAATGTCAGATCATTATCCATTGAAAGTTTTTTTAATAGTGCGTTTCTTTGTTTTAAAATTTTTTTGTAATTATTTAATACATCTAAATAACTTGTGTCTGTTTGAATCATCGAAATATCTAAAAATTGTCTTCTGTAAAGTGGTGCGCCTTTCACAAGTTCTACGTCTTCAGGTGCAAACATGACAATATTCAAATGTCCAATAAATTGTGAGAGTTTCTTTTTTTCGACACCATTGAGCCAAACGCGTTTTCCTTTATCCGTAAGAACCATTTCAAAACGGTTTTGGTTTGTTTCTAAAACAATTTTAGAAAAAGGGTGATCGTGCTGTATAAATTCTTTATCTTGATTTGTTCTGTGTGATTTTGTTGTGGCGATTAAATGGATTGCCTCTAAAATAGTGGTTTTACCAACTCCGTTATCACCGTACATATATGTTTTTGGTTGTTGAAATTGGATTGTTTTTTTACCAAAGCATCTTGCGTGTGTCAGTTCTAAAGATTTAATCATTTGTAATATAAATTGTGTTGTTTTCAATTTCAACAACATCACCTACAACAACTTTTGTTTTTCTTGTTGTTTTATACTCACCATTTAGTTTTGCAGGCGTGTTAAATAAATACGTTTTAGCGTCTCCACCAGAAGCAATAAAACCACACGCTTTCACGAGTTGACCCAATGTAATAAATTCTTTCTTTAGTTTAAAGTTTTGAGACACATTCATAGGTATATTATACCACAAACCTTATAAAAATAGCGTTTTTTCATTTTTTATATATAAGTGGGACTTTATGTCAATTTATTAAAAAAAGCCGAATTTGATAAAATTTCGGCTTTTTTTGTAATTTGATATTTTTTTTAATCTAATCTTACAGGAAGAACTAAATGTAATAAAGATGGATCATCTTTACCTGTAATGATAAATGGTTTAATTTCTCCAGAAAATGAGATGACAACTTCTTCTGAATGAAATGTTTTTAATGCTTCTTTAAGATATTTAGAAGAAAACGCAAGTTTGATTTGAGGTCCTTTAACTTCTCCGGAAGGAATAATTTCTTCTGAAGCATCTCCAATCTCAGCATTTGTTGAGCTTATTTCAACCACTTGATTTTCCTTCAGAGCAAGTTTCACAATGTTTACATTGGTTTCTCTTTCTTTTGGGGATAACAATGACACACGATCTAATGCTGAAAGTAGTTGTTCTTTATGGAAAGGTATTTCCACAACGAATGATTTTGGAATAATTCTCATTGTATCTGGGTAAGATCCTTCAAGAAGTCTCGTTTGAAAAAGAATATTCTCAAACTTAAATAAGACTTTATTAGGATTGATGTAAAGTTCTACTGGTGTTTGTATGGTTTCTAAAATCTTTTGAAGTTCATCCAAACTTTTATTAGGAATGACAAGATCAAAAGGATCACGTTCTAAGTCAAAAGCAATGTCCTTTTGAGCGAGACGATATGAATCGGTTGCTACACAAAATAGTTTTTTCTCTAAAAATTTAAAATCAACACCTGTTAGTACAGGACGTTTCTCATTTTGAGAGGTTGCAAAATTTGTTTCCTTGATGACATCCGATAATACTTTAGGATCAAATGTTAAAGGATCGTTTAAATCCATAAAATCGATATCTGGATAATCCTCCACATCCATTAAACGTAATTTAAATTCTGATTTATCTGCACGAATCACCATGATGTTTTGTTCAATAAGAGCAAATTCAATATTTTTAGAAACAACTTTTCTTACAATATCAATTAAATAACGTCCTGGAATCGCTGTTTTTCCTGTTGTTTGTATGGTGAGAGATGGATCATCCACGATTACTTGAATGGCAACATCTGAATTAGACGTAGTTAAAATCATATGATCTTGCAAAGCTTCAAATTTAATCGCATATAAAATAGGCATTGGAGTTTTTAATGGCAACCCTTTTTGTATGATATTTAAATGATTTAGTAAAACATCTCTTTCTATTGAAAACAACATAAAGGCACGTCCTTTTATTTTATTTAAATTTAATAATTATTGTTATTACAATTGTGGGTTTGTGGATAACTTTTTTAATGGCTCTATCTATGTGTTATTATATCAAATAATCAACAATTAATCCACTTTAAAATGTGGTTAAATTTGGTTAAGTTTTTTTATAATTGTGTCCACTGCAAGTTTAAGAGTTTTGTCTTGTTTTAATTCATTTTCAATTTTTTCACATGCTGTGAGTACAGTTGAGTGGTCTCTATCTCCAAATAAAGAACCAATACTTTTGTAAGGAATGTTATGGTTTGATTTAATTAAATACATGGCGATATGTCTTGGAATGACATATTTTGAGTGTCTCTTTTTACCAATTAAATCATCAATAGAAATTCCATAAAAATCACTAACAACACTCTGGATGCGGTCATAATTGTTTTCGTTTAATTGGTTACTCTTTCTTCTTGTTTTAAGAAGGGGTTCTAATGCTTCTTGAGCATGCTCAACATTAATATCAATATTATTGGTAAGTGCATAAAATAACACACGTTTTAAAGCCCCCTCTAATTCTCGTATGTTCGTTACAAAAGAAGATGCAATAAAATTCAATACTTCACGATCCATTGCTTCAGCATGTGAAGTTTCAGAAGATAGTTTTCTTTTTAAAATTTCAATTCTATGATCTAAATCGGGTACTTGAATATCCACACTTAAACCAACTTCAAATCTAGAAGTTAATCGCGACATGATATTTTTTAATTCAGAAGCGGGTTTATCACTTGTAATAACAATTTGTTTATTTTGTTGATACAAAATATCAAATAATTTAAAAAACTCCATTTGAGTTTTGGTTGCGCCACCCATAATTTGAATATCATCAACAAGCAAAACATCAATGTCCCGATATTTTGCATGGAAATCATCCATTTGTTGACGTTTGAGTAAGTTTGCAAAATCTTCAATAAAACTGTCTGCCTTAACATACAAGACATTCGCATGAGGATTGTTATCTAAAATATAATTGCCAATCGCTTGTGTTAAGTGTGTTTTACCTAAACCAACATCCCCAAAAATATAAAGAGGGTTTGCAACAACACCTGGTTGATCTGCCACCTTCATTGCCATTCTAAAAGCAAACATATTACTTTTACCAACAACAAAGTTATCAAACCCAAAGGATCCATTTAAGTTACCTAAACGATATCTATTTTCTAAATCTAAATCAGGTGTCACAATATCATATTCTGGTTCTAATTCAGATTCTAAAACAAACTTAAATCGCAGTGTCTCACCACTGTTTTTTAAAGCTAAATCTTGAATTTTAGATAAGTACAAACGCTGTACCCTATTTTTTATGAACTCATTCGGTGTCACAATATAAATAACATTATTATTTACGTGATGAATGTTTTGTAAAGGTTCAAAAACTTCAGCAAAAGCATCTTCATCATATGTTTGCTCTAACTCGGATAAAATTGTTTGCCACAAGATGTCATAATTGTTCATCAAATTAAACTCCCAAACTTTTAAAAATATTAGCATAAAAAAACGGAAGAAAAGCAAAAAGATAACAACAAAAAATGTGGATAACTTTTTTACAAGGTGCAAACAAACTGTAAACATTGTGGATAAAAAACATCTTTTTTTGCTTTAGATAAGACGTTTTTAGATTTATCCATTTATCCACAATGTTTGTAAAATTATAAATAGTTTTCCACATCTTGAAAATTGTTTGTTTGTATAAAAGGATTGTTGTTGACAAAGAGAAGGTGTTTATATATAATAACAAAGCATGGTTTCCTATGAAAGGTGGTAATATACATGAAAAGAACATATCAACCAAACAAACGTAAGCGCCAAAAAACGCATGGATTTAGAGCGAGAATGGCAACCGTTGGTGGACGTAAGGTTTTAGCAAGACGTCGTGCTAAAGGTAGAGCACAGCTCGCAGTTTAATTTATTAATAACCTGGACTACTCGAATAAATTACATACGAGTAGTCTTTTTTTATAAATATTATGAAAAAAGCATATCGTTTAAAAACAAAAAAAGAGATTGATTTTGTTTTTGCAAATAAGAAAAGTGTCAAAAATCAATATTTTGGTATTCATTATGTAAAAGATATTGATCAATCTCATTTTAGATTTGCATTATCAATTGGAAGAAAGTATGGAAACGCGGTTTCTAGAAATATTAGAAAGCGTCAAATCCGTATGATTGTATCAACCGTTCAACAACTTCTTAACCATGTGCAATTTGTTGTTGTTGTATATCCAAAATCAAGTAACTTAAGTTTTGAAGATGTAAAAAAGAATGTGTTGCAGCTTATTGATCAAGCGGCACTAACGGAGAAAAAACAATGAAAAAAATTATCGTAATGCTGAGTGTGATACTCGCACTCGCTGCACTTTCTAGTTGTACACAAGAAGATGCAGTTGTTAAGACGTATGTCAATGCACCAACTAAAATGGTGTATACGGAAGCAGAATTTGCTGACGGTTATGTTTTTAAAGGTGATGAAGGGGTCACATTCATTAATGTGAAACAATCTGGTGTTGTAGAAACATTGCCGCTAGACAATCAAGGCATTAATGAACCCACAGGTGATATGGGAGTATTAACATATCGCGTATCCTACAGCGATGTTTTATATGACTTTAGCATTTATGTTGTTCCGGACAATATTGATGTCAACGACACAGAAATTGTCTTAGTAAACTTTATGTTAACAGAAGCGAACGTTAGAACAAACATTGGTGGTACAGAAAACCTCGAAGGTTTAGATGTATATGTCGTTCGTGCCAACGGCTCTGTTGAGATTTTAAGTGCTGAAGATCACCTAGATAAATTTTCTAACAATGGATTTGAACCACTTCAAGAAGATGGATTTGTTTCAAATGAAGCCTTTGAAGTCACATTCACATACGAAGGATTCACGGCAAACTTTGAAGTGTTTGTAACAGGAGGAGAAGCGCCAATTCATTCAGCCGACGCAGGTTTTTTTGATTGGATATTGGTCATTCCTGTTGCCTTTTTAACACAACTATTCGGGAGTATTTTTGGAAACTCGTTTGCGGTCGGTATTTTAATTACAACCCTTATTGTAAGAACGCTTGCGTGGCCAATATATGCTAAAAGCAACGATTTAAGTTTAAAAATGAATTTAGCACAACCAGAAATGCAACGTGTACAAAACAAATATGCAACAAGAAAAGACCCACAATCGCAACAACAAATGCAAATGGAAATGATGGGCGTGTATAAAAAATACGGCATTAATGTATTAGGATGTCTATTACCATTTCTTCAAATGCCAATCTTTATTGCGATGTATAGTGTTGTAAGAAGAATTACAATTCCAGGTGGTATGTATTCAGAACAAGTGTCTAACACCATGTTTTTTGGCATCAACCTAGCAAACACAAACGATGGCATCACTGCACTTATATTAGCGGGTATTGTTGGCGCGACAATGTTCACACTTCAAAGACTTGCAATGAAAAAACCAAGCTATGCTAAAAACGTTCCTAATTCAAATCCGCAAGCACAACAATCACAAAAAACAATGAAGTATGTAAGCTACTTTATGGTGATCATGATGATGTTCATCTCTTATCAAAGTAACGCGCTTGCGATCTATTGGATTTTTGGGAACTTGTATTCACTTACCCAAACAATCATTAATAGAAAACTAAGCGAAAAGAAACACGCAAAACTAAAAGAAAAAGAACTTTTAGGGGGGCTCGCAAAATGATGTTAAAACGCATTGAATTAGAAGCCAAAAATGAAACAGAAGCACTTGAACGCGCATCTGAAACGTTAAGAATTCAACCAGAAAAACTTAAAATTACACTCACAAGAGAGAAAAAAGGGCTTTTTGTAGGTGGGACGAATCTATATGAAGCAATACCAGACGTCAACTTAACCCTTGAAGGAAAAACCTATTTAGAAAGTATCCTTCAAGCGATGGATGTTGAATTTAAAATGGAATTAAGAACAAAAAATGATGGAAAAGAAATTCATTATAACGTTCAATCCTCTGATAATGCCATATTAATTGGTAGAGAAGGGCGTACGCTTATTGCGCTACAACACATGTTAAGAAATTATTTGCAAACATTTGTACAAAGCAGTGTCACCATCACATTAGATATAGCGAATTATTTTGAAAACCACAAACGTCAATTAGAAATTCTTGCCACAAAAACCGCGAAAGAGGTCGCAAGATCGAAAATTGAGGTAAAATTAGACCCAATGAATGCTTATGATAGACGCATCATCCACACAAAACTAAGCGATTGGAGAGATGTCGAAACTGAATCTGAAGGTGAGGGCGATGCACGCGCACTCATCATACGTCCAAAAAAGTAGCCCAGCTACTTTTTTTGTTGCCTGTTATGATATAATAAAACCTGAAAATCCAAGGAAAAAAACGCCAAAAATGCTTCTGATAAAAATAAAAAAACCACTATTGAGATACATAAAAACAAGTGCTCTTGTTGTCATCGCTGGGCTTATTTATAGTTTGGGTGGTGTCATTAGACTTGATATGGAAGCAAAACAAAACATTCAAAACTTTATTTCAAGAGCAGAAGAGACACCCTCTTATACACAAAACATCAACGGACATACGTTTGAATACCATACTGTTTCACGTGAAACAGTTGAACTAGAAGACGACAGAGATGTATTTTATGATGATGAAAAAACAAAACTTGGCCAAACAGGAGATATTATCGTCACACAACAGTCACCTTTTCCAAACGTGCCCATCATTCATCAATGGATTACATTTTATTTCGGTGGACACGCCTCCTTGGTTAACGAAAATAATAAACTTTATGAGGCCACCGGCATTGGAAGTTCAAATATATTCAACGTGATGTTGTTTCCTGGAAACAAAACACACGATTTTGATATTTCGGTAACCGAAAGCAACAATTACTGGTTAAATACGAACAGAAGATCTGAAAACAATCCTGCATATCCATATTATGGCAGCTTTAATCGAAATGAATTTCTCGTGTTGCGTGTGAAGGATGTTACAGAAGCACAAAGATTAGATGCGATTCAATACGCAAAAAACCTATATGAAAAAGAAGCACTATATAACTATACATTTTTCTTAGATGTTCAATATAAATATTATTGTACAGACATGATTTCAAGAGCATATCAAGATGTGATGGTACCTACACAAAGGCAAAGAGGATATGCACAAGTGCTTAACGATAGGTTTATTACCTCGGTTAATGACTTAATCAACAGCAAAGATACATACATTACAAGTTATGTATCCATTAAAGATACAATCGTTTCAATTTATTATTTAGAAGATATAGAGGAGGGCTAAAATGATAGAAACACTCACACTCATCATGGTTGTTTTGCTCATTGTTCTTATTATTTTCCTTATTTTTATACAATTTAATAAAAAGAACGGTTCACAAGATCAAAGCGAATTAAAAGTTTATATGCAAAAAGAATATGAGGGTCTTAAAACTCAATTGAGAGAGCTCATTTACGAATCTAATTCTAAAAATACTAAAGATTTATATACATTTAAAGATCTTATTACTCAACACATTGAGGGTAAATTAAAAGAAATGAATACGCTTGTCGAAAAAAGACTTCAAGGCGGTTTTGAAAGAACAAATGAAACGTTTGTAAACGTTGTTGAAAGGCTTTCTAAAATCGATGAAGCACAAAAAAACATTGAACAACTTTCAAAAGAGGTTGTCAGTTTAAATAGTGTGCTCGCAGATAAAAAAACACGAGGTATTTATGGTGAAGTACAGCTTTATCAATTGTTGTCTGCTGTTTTTGGTCAAGATGAACATTTATACAAAACACAAGTAAAGCTATCCAACCAAACGATTGCGGATGCTGTTTTATATGCGCCGGAGCCTCTTGGTAAGGTCGTTATTGATTCTAAATTTCCCCTAGACAACTATAAAAAAATGACCAACAGTGAATATCACGCATCCGAAAGAGAATCCGCAAAAAAACTATTTCAGGCAGATGTAAAAAAACATATTGATGATATTGCCAACAAATACATTATTGAAGGCGAAACATCCCATCAAGCAATTTTATTTTTACCAGCAGAAGCAATATTTGCTGAAATCACTGCCCATCACGAGGTTTTGGTTGAATATAGCAATACAAAAAAAGTTTGGCTAACATCGCCAACAACATTGTTTTCTACACTTACCATGATTCAAGTTTTCGTACAAAATCTTAAAAGGGATGAACAAACAAAAGTCATCATTGATGAACTCAACAAACTGAACGTAGAATTCATGAGATATAGTGAACGATGGGAAAAATTGAACAGATCTATTGATACAATTAAAAAAGACGCAGAAAAAATGACAACAACAACAGAAAAAATTAAGAAAAAGTTTGACTATATCAAAGATGCAAAATTCGAAGAGGCAAGATTTATTGATAGTGTCATGAAAGAGGAAGAGTCTGATGGAAACGACAGTTAAACATTTGTTTGATCACCACCAAACACTAGATCAAAAAGAAGTCACACTATATGGTTGGGTTAGAAACAACCGTAGTCAAAAAAACTTTGGATTCATTAATTTTCACGATGGGACCGTCTTTCCAACGTTACAAGTCGTGTATGAAGAAGCTTTAGAAAACTTTAAAAACATTCAAAAAGTACGTGTAGGAAGTTCGATTGAAGTCACGGGTAAGGTGGTGTTAACACCGGAAATGAAACAACCCTTTGAAGTGAAAGCTGTACGTGTTGTATTGCTTGGAGACTCGGCTGAAGATTATCCAATCCAACCTAAAAGACACACAAGAGAATTTTTAAGAGAAGTTGCACATTTAAGAATGCGTACGAACTTATTTCAAGCGGTATTTCGTGTAAGAAGTGAAGCGGCGATTGCAATTCACAAGTTTTTTAATGACCGCGGTTTTGTTTATACACACACACCACTCATTACTGCAAACGATGGTGAAGGCGCCGGATCCATGTTTCAAGTGACAACATTGGACCTCAACCAAACAGGTAAAGAAAAAGAAATAGACTATACGAAAGATTTTTTTGGGAAGCCAACTTTTCTTGCGGTGACAGGACAATTAGAAGCAGAAGCATATGCCTTGGCATTTAAAAATGTTTATACGTTTGGACCAACATTTCGCGCAGAAAAATCAAACACACAAAGACATGCTTCAGAATTTTGGATGATAGAACCAGAAATGGCATTTTGTGATTTAGAAAAAGATATGCAAGTTGCTGAAGATATGGTGAAATATGTCATAGGGTATATTCTAGAGTCGTGTCAGCACGAAGTTGATTTTTTTAATCAATTTGTTGATAAAAATCTTAAAGAAAGATTACATTTAGTACGCGATAGTCATTTTGCTAGAATTACACACAAAGAAGCTATTAATAAACTTCTTGCATCCAAATATCCTTTCGAAAATACACCGACCCACGGTCAAGATTTAAACACCGAACACGAAAAATATTTAACAGATGTATTATTTCAAACACCCGTGTTTATAACAGATTGGCCTAAAGATATTAAAGCGTTTTATATGAGATTAAATGATGACAAAAAAACTGTGGCAGCAATGGATCTTCTTGTTCCGGGCAGTGGTGAACTCATTGGTGGATCACAAAGAGAAGAAAGGCTTGATTTCTTAGAAAAGCGCATGAAAGAAATGCATGTACCACTCGAAGCATTTAATTGGTATCTAGATTTAAGAAAGTATGGCGGGACAAAACACAGCGGATTTGGCATGGGATTTGAAAGACTTATTATGTATTTAACAGGTGTGGAAAATATACGAGATGTCTTGCCTTTTCCTAGAACACCTAACAACTGTGAATTTTAAATTAAAATTTACATAAAAATTAAGAATTTCTTTTGATTAAAGTTTGATTTGATATATAATAGAGTCAAGAGGAAAATTAGATTGATTAGAATAAACAATTTTAAAAAAACTCAATGCGTAAAAACACTTTTTAATTTTTTATATTAGAGCAAACAAATATTTTTTAGAGCGCATAACAAAAACGTTAAGTGCTCTTTATTTTTAAAAAGGCGGAGATAAAACATGCAAACAACACATAAAAGTTTATCGAAAACAACACATAAAAGTTTATCGATTAAATTAGAAAACTTATACAAAGATTTTGTTGATAAAAAAACAGGAAAAATCACGCGTGCTGTTTGTGATTTTGACGTTGAAATTCCATCTGGAAAACTTGTTGGTCTTTTAGGACCATCTGGTTGTGGAAAATCAACAACACTTTACATGATTGCAGGACTACTCGCGCCGACAAAAGGTAAGATTTTTTTTGGAGAAACCGAGGTGACAGAACTCGATGCCGAAAAAAGAGGCATTGGTCTTGTGTTTCAAAATTATGCGTTATATCCGCATATGACCGTTAGAAAAAACATTCTTTTCCCATTAGAAAATATGAACTTAAAAAAAGTATCTATCGAAAAAGCTTATAGAGAAGCGTTTTTTATAGAGTCGCCAGAAGAAGCAAAGCTTTATTTTGATTATGTGGACGCTTTAGAAAGTCTTCAAAATAAATATAAAAGGTTGGATAACGACGCATCGAATGAAATAAACAACGCGATTCAAAGATTAAAAGTTGAATATAAAAAAGATAAGAAATTAACGGTTACAAATAAAGAAAAAACCAAGGCACTCAAGTTAGAATTGAAAAACAAACGCACAGAACTTTCGAATCAATATAAAAAAGAACTCGCTGAAATCGCTAAAGATGATTTTAAAGCGTTATTTTCTAATTTGAAAAAAACATATTTAGAAAAAGAAAAGACGTATAAAAAAGCATTAAAGGCGAACCCAAAAATAGCCGCCCCAAAGAGTGTTGCGGGTGTTTTGAAAGCCAAAAAAACAAACTATAAAGCTCAAATGGAAGCAAGTATGTTAGAAATGGTACAACTTGTTGGCATTGAAGATCAACTTGATAAAAAACCTGCACAACTATCGGGTGGACAACAACAACGTGTTGCGATTGCTAGAGCGCTCGTTAAAAAGCCACAAGTATTGCTTTTAGATGAACCGCTATCTAACTTAGATGCACGTTTGCGTTTACAAACCAGAGAAGAAATTAAACGTATTCAAAGAGAAACAGGCATTACAACAATTTTTGTCACACATGATCAAGAAGAGGCAATGTCTATTTCAGATGAAATTGTACTCATGAACTTTGGCGAAGAACAACAAAAAGGACAGCCTCAAGCAGTTTATGATCAACCAGCAAACATGTTCTCTGCCAAATTCTTAGGTACCCCACCTATTGGACTTTACCAAGCAAAACTTCAAAAAGGACAAGTTCTTATCGAAGACCAAGTTGTATTTGCGTCTTCTAAACTTGCTAAAGAAAAAGATAAAG
>CAXRJA010000021.1:0-4930 GCA_964230965.1 Acholeplasmataceae bacterium
GTTCTACAGTAACTTGTCCGTCTGTTGGTACGGTAACAGCACCTGTTGTAGGATTAATCACAGCTTCGTTATCTGATGTCCATGCAATCGTTGTCCCGTTCGCACCTGTTGTAGGTAATGAGAGTGTTGTGTCTTCTAAAATATTAAAAGGAACAGATAATGCATTACTATCTACTTCAATCGCTTCTTCGTCAGAGAGACTTGCAACGATGCCATCTGCACCACCAACATAATAGAAAGCAAATGCTTTATTATTTGATCTAAATGTATAAATTAAAATGTCAATTGTAACAACTTTTCCATCATACGCTTTAATTTCAGCCATGTTAAAGGTGTTATAATATAACATTAAACCAACAGTTGGATCATCGGTAGTCCCTGGTGCCCATGTTTGTGTTGTATCGTAATTTGTTGGCATTAAATACGTATTATAGTTTGATGTATCACCAGGAATGACATATACACGACCAGTAACGGTTGCGTATACTGTTTCAAACGCACCACTGGATGCATCGCCATAAGCATATTGATCTTCTTCTGCTTCTAATAATCCATTAACATATGCTGCAATGTCAGTAATTGTTTCTTTTGTTGGCATTTGTGGTGTTGCAGTTGTATCTTCTTCAGCTGTCCAAGAGGTAATTTCCCAAATACCGAAATACCATTCTGTTGTTCCTGAAACATCATATACTTTTCCAACTTCTAGTGATGATACATCACCACCATACATTTGGATAATGCCTGAACCGTCATATGCAAATGCAGAATCAGATCCTTTACCCACAATGGTTAAGTTTTCAAGTGAGACTTGATATGTGCCATCGTATGCAACATCGTTTAACGCGAGAACGTCAGCAATGTTTTCGATTGTCACTTCTTCAACCTCACTTGCTTTAACAGTAAGTTCAATGTTCCATGAAAGTGTGAGTTCCAGTGTCTCATCAAGTTCAGATGCAATCGTAAGCGTTGCTGTTAACATCACATTTGCATCTGGCTCACCAAATGCAGGGCGGTTTACAGTCACCACTGCTAAATTATTTGCTGGTTGTCCAACTGTGACAACCCCTGGATTATCTGAAGACCATGTTGCTTCAACACCACCAACAAGTAATGTTGGTACGGTAAAGTTACCGGTGATGTTTGAAGGGTCTGAAATTAATCCATTTAAAGTATCATATGCACCTTGGAGTGTTGCTTGTGCTGGATCTACCGTTTCGGTATCTTCACATGCAACCAAACCAAACACGAATGCAAATGATGCTACTAATAAAAGTAATTTTTTCATTCACTTCTCCCTTATTCTTTTTTTATTAATTCGTAATAAAATCAAATGATTCTTGATATTGTTGATCAATATAAGCATCTAAATCTTCGTCATTGAGCGCATCATAAGCTAAAATCTTAACGAGCAATGCGCCTACTTCTGAACGTGTTTTAGAGCTTTGATTAAATACTGCTGATGTAAAGAAAATGTCCTCATTTTCTAAGAAAATTTCAATTGCTTCTTTGACAAGTTTTGCAACCGCTTCATCTATCGTCGTTGGATTTTCTTTAATACCAGCAACATAATTTGTCCATAGTTCCGTTTCATATGCTGAATAACGAATCGGTGCATATCCTGAAGGAATACTAAATTCAGCTGTTTTTTCTGGTTGTAACATAAATTTGGCAAATAACCATGCAGCAATCATGCGTTGTTCATCGTTAGATTTAAATAAATTAATGTTTGGTCCTTGTTGTATTTGGAAACGTGCTTCTGCTGTAAACCCTGGAAGTGGTGCAACACCTACGCGATATCCTGCATCAAATACATCTTGAGGCATACCGACATATGCATAACGTGTACCCCCTGTAGACCCGACATACATATATGTTTTAGGGTTCGCAACTTTCATAGAGTCTGAATTATATGCATCACCGTTGAGTGCGCGTGTGATCATAAGTCCTTTATCTACTTTGTCTTTAAAGTAACGGACCATATCTTTAGATAAATCGTTGTTAAACTGGACTTCTCCAAGTCCTGTTTCAACATTGTATCCTGTATAAGGTGCGTTGAATTGTTTTGATCCAGTAATGAAAAGGTTATCTTCTGAATCATAACCAAACGGAAACGATTCAGGTTCTCTTGCTTTTATATCTTCTGCAATTGCAAATACTTCGTCCCAAGTTGTAGGGATTTCATATCCGTGTTCTTCAAAGTATGTTTCGTTATAAAAAAACGCTTCTGAAGATTTTGTAAATGGTAACGATAGAATCGTGCCTTCATTATCATAACTTTGACCTTCGGCCCATAGTCCTGGTAAGAAATCGGCAATTTCTTCTTCTGTAAACCCTATATTAGGATTATTAATAAAGTTATTCAGCGCAAGTGGTGCTTTTGCAGCAGCATATCTTGCAATGTGATCTGGATAACTTTCTGCAATGTCGGGTTGATTTCCTGCAGGAATTGCAAGTGCGATTTTATCAGATAACGCTGTATAGTCACCTGCCGCTTTTTCTTCAATCACTGTAATGTTGGGGTAAATCGCTTCAAATTCTTCAATCCAACCTTGAACAAGTGCTTGAGATTGTGCACCCATGCGGTGCCAAAATGTGATCGTGATGTTTTGTGTTGTATCAAGATCAGCATCTTCAGATAACTCATACCACTCAACTAAACGCGCAGCTTCGGTACCTGTACGTTCACCACCACATGCAGCGAGCGATACTGCAGCGGTAAGTGCTAAAAATAGTAAAAATACTTTTTTCATTCCCTTTCTCCTTTATATTTTTTAAATTATCCTTTCACACCACTTCTAGAAATTCCAGACATGATGTATTTTCTAAAAAAGATAAACATAAGTAGTAATGGCACTGTAACAATCACAGTTGCTGCCATTTGATAATTGATCAAGACCCTACCAACACCCGTTGCATCTTGATCAGTAAACGATGACCTGAGCCATGTTGTCACAAGTTTATATTTTTCATTTGCAACAATATCTGGCCAGATATAGGCATTCCATGCACCCATAAGTTTTAATATAACGATGGTAATAATGGAGCTTTTTGCCATTGGGACCATAACGGTTCTTAAGTACTTAAAGTCCTTGCATCCATCCACTTTGGCTGCGTAATAAAGTTCATTAGGAATTTGTTTGAAGGTTTGTCTCAATAAATAAATATGAAAGATTGAAATAAAGAATGGAATGATCATCGCTAAATAAGAACCAACGCCATCATCATTGACCCATCCAAATCTAGATACGGTAATATAGTTTGAAATAATCAACATCTCACCAGGTATCATCATGGTAGCAAGCAATATCGTAAAAATGAGCTCTCTTCCTTTAAAATTGAGTCTTGCCAGCGCAAAGGCAACTAAAATTGAAAAGAATGTTCCGCCAACAGTTGAAAAAACCGCAACAACAAGTGTATTTGTTAAATATCTTGTAAATGTGATACCACCTTGTTGTGCTGAAGAATATAAGAATGTTGATATATAGTTTTGTGGGCTAAACTGTTTTGGAAACAAACTTGTGTTCAATGAGTTAAGTACTTCGTTGCTAGATTGAAAAGACACATTGAGCATCCAGTAAAATGGCACAACAACAACAAATGCCATAACAAATAAGAAAAAATATGTCATTGATTTGTTTGCTATAAATAACACGCGTTGTTCTTTTAATTTTCTATTTTTGCGGTAATAACCGTTTGGATTCATATACTGTATCATCATAATCTCCTTAGTAGTGAACCCGTTTTTTAGATACGTTTAAATTAATAAACGTAAAGATAAGAATAATAATAAATAAAATCACCGCTGAAGCTGCACCTCTAGAATAATACGATATAAAGTTGCTATCTAATCCGACGTTACCAATTTTGTCGTAAACATATGCAACGGCGGTCCAACGGTTTCTATCTAATAGTCTTCCTGTTGTACCCGCAACAGCAAGCACACTTTCATATGCCTTAAATGCGCCAATAAATGAAGTAATTAAAATATAACTGATCAGTGGCGACAACAAAGGAATTGTAATATGTCTTAAAATTCTTCTTTTTGGTGTGGAGTCTATTTTTGCAGCATCATAGTATTGTTTTGAAATATTTTGAAGACCACCAATAAATACTAAAATTTTAAAAGGTAGACCGTTCCAGATAGAATAAATTAATACAACAAACATCCAACTCGAGCGTTCGGCAGTCACACCTACCCAGTCTCTGCTGATGCCAAAGAGTGTATTAATTAACCCTTCTGCCATCAACCCTTCAGTTAGAGGGTGAGAGAACATAACGCTAAAAACCATCCCAATTGCAAGTCCGTTTGTTACATACGGCAAAAAGAAAATCGTTTGAAATATTTTTTGAAGTGGTTTGATCGAGTTAAGAGCAACCGCGATCAACAATGCTAACCCTGTTGATATAGGTACAGAAATAAATACTAAAATCATTGTGTTGCCGATTGCAGTAACGAAATATGGGTCATTAAAAATGGCACCATATGCTGCTAAATCTAAGTATGACCCAAAGGTGTCTGTCATTGGATTATATTGCGAAAAGATTGAAATTAAAATTGTTTTTACTAATGGATAAAAAGTAAATATCGTTAGCAAAAGCAACGGAAATGCAAGATAAAACCAAGCCTTCCTGTCAATTTTGTTTTCTAACATTAAGCAATTCTCCTACCTTCTGCTTCATCAAAAACAAATGTTTTATTTTCTTTTAATTTAAAAGATACCATTCCTTTTAACTCTTTTAAATTCACATCATCATTTAAGATGATTCTAAATGTTGGTGCAGTAGATGCTTTGTGTGAAGATACAAGTGCAAAATCACGACCAATGGTTTCAACAAACTGTGCATCAACTGTAAGGGGGCCATTTTTATCTAAAATATACCCTTCTGGTCTTACACCAAGAATGACATCTTTATCTTTTTCCTTAGCAAG
>CAXRJA010000022.1:0-8805 GCA_964230965.1 Acholeplasmataceae bacterium
TACTCAAATATTTGCCTTTGTAACGGCAGGAATTGCATTGACCGATGCGATACTTGCACCAATTATTGGTTCTTTATCTGATTATAAAGGTAATAAGAAAAAGTTTTTTAAGATCTTTTTTACTCTAGGTATACTAGGAGGACTTTTTTTAGCAGTACCAGGCTTAAGTCCACTTGTCTTAATTATTGTATTTATTATTTCTTCGATTGGTTATAATATGTCAAATGTTGTCTATGATGCGTTTTTAGTAGATGTTACTGATGAGTCAAGATTTGATGAAGTATCTTCTGCAGGCTATGCTTGGGGTTACATTGGATCCATGATTCCATTTGCTATTGCGATTATCCCTTATGCACTTGTTACTTTGGGGTTCTTGAATGAAAGCTTTGAACAATTATCTGTAAGTTTTGCTTTTGTTGTGGCAATCGTATGGTGGTATGTCTATTCTCAGCCCATTTTGAAAGATGTGAATCAAGTTTATGAACTTAAACATGAAGATAAACCGATAAGAAGAAGCTATCAGCGTTTATTTCATACTTTTAAAGACATTAAACAATATAAAATGATTTTTATTTTTATGCTTGCATATTTATTTTATATTGATGTTGTCAATACAGTCATACGTCTAGCAACAACAATTGGATCAGATTTAGGGGTTGGTGTCACGACACTTTTAGGTGTGGTGGTGCTTGTTCAAATTGTTGCATTTCCATCTGCCATTATTTATGGTAAACTCGCATCTAAGTATGGTGGTAAGATTATGATCTTTTGGGGAATTGTTGTGTATGCAATCACCATTGGTGTCACATATTTTATTACTGCTGAAACAACGTATTTAATGTGGGTGGTTGGGCTTCTAGTAGGGACAGCTCAAGGTGGTATTCAATCTATTTCTAGAAGCTATTTTGCCAAAATGTTACCTAAAGAAAAATCGAATGAATTTTTTGGCTTCTTCAGTGTGTTTGGCAAATTTAGTGGGATCATCAGTCCGTTTTTATTAGGACTTGTCATAAATTCATGGGGTACAAATTTAGCAGTACTCGTATTATATGGACCACTTTTAATAGGAACTATTTTATTTCTATTTGTGAATCCTAAAAAAATATAGAATCAAGATAAAAGACATTTCTTAATTGAAATGTCTTTTTTTGTTATAATCATTATATGATAACAAATTATTATGAAAAACATCCTATGACATTGCTTATTATTCTAATTAATGTCATGATGTCGTTGGTTGTATTATTTACAGGTGGATTTGATAACTTAGTCAATTTAGTCGAATGGGGTGCAATATATCCACCTTTTATTAGCATAAACAATGAATGGTATCGATTATTAACTTCGATGTTTTTACATGGATCGCTATTACATGTGTTTTTTAATATGTATGTCTTATTTTATTTAGGTGCACTATTGGAAAGAATATTATCGAAATGGTTATTTCTAACATTTTACTTAGTGACAGGTTTGTTTGCGAGTTTTGCAGTCTATGCGTTAGGAGATCCTAATGTTGTCACTGTTGGGGCATCAGGTGCGATATTTGGTATCATTGGGACGTTATTTATTATGACGTATTTAAAACCTTATTATTTTAATCCTTACTTTGTAAGATCGATAAGAAGCTTAACATTTATTAATGTCGCATTCACATTTATCATTCCGCAAGTCAGTTTTTATGGTCATATTGGTGGCTTATTATCGGGTATTGTGATGTATTTCTTACTTGTCAAACCGAAACTAACGAATCAATAAAAAAAGGACATGAATTCATGTCCTTTTATTTTACCTTCAACATGAAGTCTTTGAATGCTTGATTTTTTGGGTGATCAAGAATTTCAGGTGTACCATGTTCTGTAATTTTTCCATCATGCATGAATATGACGTAATCAGCAAAATCTCTCACAAAGCTTAAGACATGTGTTACAAAAACAAAGTTTTTACCAAGTCCTCGTAATTCTTGAACAGCTGATAACACTTCAAATGTCAAAATAGGATCTAAAGAAGCAGTAGGTTCATCCATAAATATTGTGGATGGGTCCACAGACAATGCACGGGCAATTGAAGCGCGTTGCGCTTGACCACCAGAAACATTTTTTGGTTTCTTATAGACTTGATCTTCTAGGTGAAGAAGTGATAAATATTTATGTGCTGTTTCTTTTGTAGTAGCAGGATCAATTCCTCTTGTTTTTTCTAAGACTAAAGTAATATTTTCTTCCAAAGATAAATGCGGGAATAAGTTATGGTGTTGAAAAATAAATCCAATATGTTTTTTATAATTAGGTTCTAAAACATGTTGGTCATCAATATAAATATCCCCATTTGTTGGTGTTTCTAAACCAGACATGAGTCTCAGTAATGTTGATTTCCCAGAACCAGAAATCCCAATAATAGCAACAGACTTATAACCATCTAGTTTAAATGTTAGATCATGTAGTACTTCAACATCATAATTGTGTGTGACGTTCCTAATATCAATTTTCATAGACTCCATTTCCTTTCGAGTAATTTTGTGAGTTGAGAAAGTGGAATCGTAATGAGTAAATATAAGCCCCACATGAGTAAATATCCTTCGACAAATGCAAATGTTTTTGATTGTGCAATGACAATTGAATAATACAGTTCATTAAATGAAAGGACATATAACAGTGCACTACCTTTGATAATTAAAGAAAAATTATTCATCATAGGTGGCATTAATATTCGAATCACTTGTGGAATAATAATATAACGATATCTTTGAAAAGGTGTAAATCCGAACAAATCCATGGCCATATACTGATCATTTCCAACAGATGAAAATGCTGCTTGAAAAACATTTTTCATATATGGGGAAATATAAATGATGAGTCCTAAAAGACCAGTAATATTTCTACTGAAAATACCAAATGCTGGTCCAATTACAAATGCAGAAATCACCACCATCACAAGCAGTGGTGTGCCATATATAATTTCAGTAAATACCGATGTAAATGCTCTTAAATATGCACCAACATATTTATCTTTCGTTATCGAAAATAAATAAAAGATAAAACCAATGATGACTGACCCTAATAATGCAACAATGGAAATCCATATTGTATTTACGAATCCATTCCAAATGAGCTCACCGTAATTATCTGTTATTAGATAAAGTTTAAAGTCAGATGTACGTCGTGTCGCGACAAACCATATAAAAAGAAATATTGATAAAAAAACTAGGACATAGCTAATAACATTTGGTAAATTGATGGATTTTTTTGGTGTAAGTGGTTGATTGTTCATAAATACATCCTTAAAAAATAGAGGCGGCTAATGCCGCCACTAAATTAATTTTCGTTAATATAAAATTCTAATCCAAAACGTCCTAAAGTTGTTTTAATCGTATTATCGTATTTTGCACTCAATGTTTCGTAAATGCCACCAGGTTCTGTAAATGTCGCAATGAAATCATTTGCAAGTGCTTGTAATTCAGCATTACCCTCATTAACAGCCATACCGATTGGTGATGATACCCACGGTGACCATACAACCATTGTTTCATCTGGATTTGCAGCGTATGCTTGAACCACAGGATTCGCGCTCATGAGTAATATGTCTGCTGTTCCTTGAACAACATTTTCCACTGCTGTGGCTAAATCAGCAGCTTATAATACGATTATATCATAAGATGCGGGAATACTTACAGATACTTGATTGGCAATACCTGTGAATGATCCACCACTGTTTCTTAAATCTTCAATGGAAGAATCTTCATTTAAATTATTTGCTGCTGCAAAATCTTTATTGACCAAGGTAATAATTTTGAAGTAGAAGTATGGGTTAGAGAAATCGACAACCTCATCTCTTGCTTCTGTGATACTCATCGATGCAATCGCGATATCAACCTCTCCAGCTTGTAGAGCAGGAATGATAGATCCAAACGCAGTATTCACAATTTCGACTTCACGGCCAATAAATTCGCCAAACGCAAGTGCAATATCTACAGAAATACCTTCTGGGTTATTTAAGTCATCTACAGTTTCAAATGGTGGATAACGTAAATCCATTGCAACTCTTAATGGACCTTCAGCTTCACAACTTGCAAGTACGAAGACTGAGGTTAATAATACAAACAATGATAATATTTTTTTCATGTCATTCTCCTTTTATTTGGTAAGTTTATTATAAACTCTTTGTATATTTCTTACAAACGAAAGCATCGAAAGATAAAAAATATATAAAATTGTGGTATTCGGTATTCTCTCAGATCAAGTCATGATTGTGTCAATGCGTTATGACTTATATAGTGGTTAATAGTCCGTAAATTATAGTCTAAAATTGAATATTAAATTTACAAAAAATTTACATTTAAATTGGATGATGTAAGCGGTTATATTCTGTTGTTTTTTTGACAAATAGCCTTATGAGTGCTACAATTGAAACATAAATACAAAAAAAGGAGAAATATATAGATGAAAATTTTATCTAAATTGATAAGTGTTTTTTTATTAACTTTAGGTCTATTCGTACTTGCATCATGTGAAACAGATGAAGGAAATACCGTAATTTTAGGGGAAGCTTCATGGGCAAGTAGTATTTTCCATAATAGAGTTGCAGGGTTTATCTTAGAAAATGGATTTGATGTTACTGTTGAAACACAACCAACAGAAACTGCAGTTATGATTGCAACATTACCAAATGGTGATATTGATATCTCGTTAGAATTATGGAGTGACAATGTGCCTACTTACGGAGATGATATTGCTGCAGGTAACTATGTAGAATTATCTACGAATTATGATGATAATACTCAAGGACTTTATGTGCCTGGTTACTTACAAGATAATTATGCTGACTTTGGATTATCCGCACCAATTACGAAAGTATCTGATTTAACAAAATCAGAAGTTGTCACGTTATTTGAAGATCCAAATGATGCATCTAAAGGTGTTATTTATGGTGGACCGTCAAGTTGGTCAGCAACTGCATTTTTAGAGAAAAAAATGGGATTAGAAGAATATGGTTTAGATGTTTATAATTTTGAAATGATTAATTCTAGTGCCGCGTTAGCTGCTCAAATCGCTGGTGCAATTGAATCTAACGATCCGATTGTAAGTTATTACTGGGAACCAACATCACTTATGGGTCTTTACGACTTAAGACTCCTAGAAGATAGTCCTTATAGTGCTGAAGATTTTGCAGTTGGTAGAGGTGCATTCCCTACAGTCGATGTCAATGTTGTTTCTCGTCCTGGATTCACTGAAGATTTCCCAGAAGTAAGTACTTTCTTCTCAAATTATAAAACATCTTCTGCATTGACGAATCAAGGATTAGGTTATATGGAAGAAAACGAAGCAACAGCTGAAGAAGCAGCCATTTGGTTCTTACAACAAAATGATGCTTGGTTACAAACAGTACTATCTGATAATCCTGGCGTTTACGAAAAAGTAAAAGCAGCCTTGGATGCAATGTAAATAACAATTATATATGGCACCACTCGTGGTGTCATATTTTATGAAAAGAGGATTTATGTTTAGTTTTCCAGAATTTTTAGAATTTGATGTTGCCAAATTATTTGATGCCATTTTTGGTTGGATCATTCAAAACTTAGAATTTTTATTTGATGCGATTAGTGATTTTGTGAAATTACTTTTTAATTCAACAGAAGATATTATGAGTTTTATCCCGTGGTTTGTTTATGTGGGTTTAGTATTTTATTTGGCATTTAAACTTTACAATTTAAAAACAGCATTTGTATTATCATCTATGATGTTACTTATTGGTGTTTTTGGATTATGGGATGAGATGATTTATACACTTGTTATTGTATTGATTTCAGTACTTGTTTCTGTGCTTATCGGTTTACCTATGGGGATTCTCATGGCGAAATCTAAACGTGTGGAATCGATATTAAAACCGATATTAGATGGGATGCAAACAATGCCATCCTTTGTCTATCTTATTCCAGCCGTTATGCTTTTTGGTTTAGGAAATGTACCAGCGGTTTTTGCAACAACGATTTACGCGGTACCGCCTTTGATTCGTTTGACGTACTTAGGCATTAGAACTGTCAATAAAGAAGTCATAGAAGCGGGTTTATCGTTTGGATCCACACCAAGACAAATGTTATTCAAAATTGAAATTCCGCAATCTTTACCGACAATCATGACAGGTGTCAACCAAACAACGATGATGGCGATGGCAATGGTTGTGATTTCCTCTATGATCGGTGCCAAAGGGATAGGGAATGAAGTACTTGTTGCCATCAATAGTTTAAAAATTGGGGATGGTATTCAAGCTGGGCTAGCAATTGTTTTCCTCGCAATCGTGCTTGATAGGTTACTTCAAGGCTTCGTTGGAAGCTTAGAAAGGAAAGCATAATTATGAGCATCATCGATATTAAAAACGTCAGTATGATTTTTGGGACTCCTAATCAACGAGAAGCAGTAAAAGAAAAGTTTGCATCTGGAATGTCTTTAGAAGAGGTGAAAGCATCTTCAAAAGCGACCATTGCCATACATGATATAAATTTATCCATTAATAAAGGTGAATTGTTTGTGATTGTGGGGTTATCTGGATCTGGTAAATCAACGCTCATTCGTTGTTTAAATTTACTTAATAAACCTTCGATGGGTATGATTGAAATTGATGGAGAAGATATTACCGCATTTGATCAAGATCAACTTCGCGCATTTAGAAGAAGTAAAATTGCGATGGTATTTCAACATTTTGGATTACTATCACATCGTACCGTGATCAACAATGTTGCGTTTGGACTAGAAGTGCAACATATTGATGAAGAACAAAGAAAAGCTAAAGCAATGGAAGCAATTGAATCTGTTGGTCTTAAAGGATGGGAAGATAAAAAACCACATCAATTATCTGGTGGGATGAAACAACGCGTTGGACTTGCACGTGCACTTGTCACTAATCCTGAGATATTACTCATGGATGAACCTTACAGTGCCTTAGATCCACTTATTCGACGCGATATGCAAAATGAGTTGTTATCACTAGAAGATAATATGAATCGTACGATTGTGTTTATTACACATGATATGAACGAGGCTTTCAAAATGGGAGACCGTATTGCACTCATGAAAGACGGACAAATCGTACAATTAGGAACACCTCAATCATTTTTCTCTAATCCAGCCAATGATTATGTGAGAAATTTCATTCAGGATGTTGATAAAACACAAATATTACGTGCGAAAAGCGTTTATAATCACTTTGAAGATGTACCTTTAAATCATGCGACAAAAGAAGACGTGATTGCGTATTTAGACAAACATGATTTATCATTCACGTATATTAAAGATACAGAAGATCTGTTTGTTGGTTATGTGTTAAGAGAGGATCTTAATACGCGAAGTAAAGATATTTCTAAAATGATTAAAACAATTACACCAATTCAAAGAAATCAATATTTAAAAGATATTTTAAAAGAGTTTCAAGAAGATTTCAAAAGTCTTCCTGTTGTTGATATCAAAGGAAGATTTAAAGGGGATATTACAAAAAGTGATATTATTGAAGCTATTGCATAAATCTAAAAGAGACCGATTTTTGGTCTTTTTTTTATGCTATAATAACGTTAAGAAATGAGGGTAATATGCCAGCGACAATGACTCATCAATTATTTGCACAAGCCATTATAGAAGAACATGCCTTTTTTAAAGACATCCACAAGAATCTGTTTAAAGTCATGATGTTAGCGACACAAGGTCCAGATCCATTTTTCTTCTACGGAATGCACCCTTTTAAAAAAAGAAAAGATACCAAACGTGTCCAACATATTGGAAGTTATCTTCACCATGAAGATCCTGCAAAACATCTGGGTCAATTACTTAAATATGCCTTTGCAAAAAAAGATAAAGATCAAGACATCACAAAACATTATGCCATTGGTGCACTTATGCATTATGTATTAGATCGACATGTTCATGCGTATGTTTTTTCAATTTCCGGATTTGATGATGAAGGCAATTTAAGTCATCCATACAACGTATACCATTCATATTGTGAAACGCTTATAGATATTGAGATCAAATCATACATGTCTGTATCATCGAAGAAGCTTCATCCTAAGAAAAATATTGATATTTCAAGACATCATACTGAAGTCATTCAATCTTTATATCAAGAGACATATCCAAATGTGATTTTCAAAGATGATTTTATCCATGCAAAAGAGGATATGGTTGCAATTTATCATACAGTGTATGATAGGCTAGGATTCAAAAGAGCATTATTAAAGTTATTCTTAGGCTCTAATGCGCATGCGTTTGCTGCAGCTCATCCAAGACACTTAAGTAAAAAAGAAAAAAAGATTGATGTTCTTAATCTCAAACATCAATCATGGGTTCATCCAGAGGATAATTCCCCCCATCAATCTAGTGTGATCGATATGTTTTTAGAAGCAAAAAAAGATATGCTTCAGTTAATGGATCAAATACTTAAAGGAGATTTCGATTTGGAATCATACTGTCAAAATAGAAGTTATGATGGTATGACGATTGGTAAAAAAATGCAATATCAATCGTTACGTTTCCCTTTGTGATGAATATCCCAATATTCCCATAAAAAATGTGCAACAATACTTTGATAAGGTGACCAACGTTTGGTCACTCTTTTAATCTCATCAATTGTTTGAAGGGGTTTTGGATATATATATTTGATTGCCTCAATTAAACCTAGGTCCTTAAAAGAAAAATGATCTAAGTTTTTATGAACAAACATATCATACATATCTAATGTCCAAGGGCCAATCCCTTTAATGTTTATCAATGATTTTGTCATTTTTTTATCTAAAAATGTGTTAAAATTAAAATTGTTTTTAATACA
>CAXRJA010000023.1:0-7930 GCA_964230965.1 Acholeplasmataceae bacterium
ATAAACGTTTTTTTATATATTATTTATTATCCATTTATAAGTCTATTTGTTTAAAATAATTTCACTTAATTCGTTCAAAAAAAAGAGGCATTTTCCTCTTCGATAACTTTTTTGGTGCGGGTGACAGGAGTTGAACCTGCACGCCGTAAGGCGCTAGATCCTAAGTCTAGTGCGTCTGCCAATTTCGCCACACCCGCGCAAAAGTCATTATATATTTTTTAAGGTTTCTTGTCAACGTTTTTCTTGAGTTGTTTTCTAACGCTTAAATATATCATGCCTGCGAGTACTCCCGCAACTGCAACAAGCCCATATTGAATAGATTTTTCTTCTAAAGGATGATTGACTTGAATTTGCATGATACCCTCATGATTTTCATTATTTATTGAGACATCGTAATAAATTTCGTAGTTTCCAGGTGTTGTTTTTGATTGTGAATATGTATTTAATACAATATCAAGATCATCATAAGACATATTCAGTTGATTGAGATATGCATCGATAATCTCATAGATATCTTCTAGTGATAAGGTTTTGAAAATGGACGTTTCAATCATATAGACCTTTAATTCAACTTCATCGATCTCATCTCCAATAACATTAATATAGGTGATATACGTAGCAATATTCAAAGATGCATCCAAGGCTTGTATTTTGACTTGATATCTTCCTGGAATTTGCGTTTGATTATAATTATTCGTAGCAATAGAAACTTCGAAAGATGCATTGTCTGAAATATTAAAATAGCCAAGAATAGCTTCATTTGATAAGGGTTCTTGACTTTGATAAACCATAATTTCACTTGGACCGTATATGGTAGGTGCTGATCTATCAAAATATTCAAATGATACTAAATAATAATGCGGCGCTTCTTTGTGTTTAAATAATTGATATTTTGGTATGGATTCTGTCTCAGCAACCATGATCACTTGGTCTCCTACAAAAGGTGTTTGTGAAATGATTGCTGAATTCATATCATCAACTGGAATGGTATATTCTTTGAGAGAAGGTTCTTGTAGGTGTTCAAAATCAACAAACGCATCATATGTTCCTTGATAAAGCATGATTTTAAAATGTCCATAAAATGACGCAGGAATTTGATGCATATGAATCAATGTATCTCTAGCAGTAAAACTTACATAAGCACGTCTGTAAACATCGTCAAATTGATATGTGTAGAAATCATAATACTGACTTTCTATTTCAATCTCATAATCTGTGATGTAATCTAGGTGTTGACCTAATGACATTTCATCAATGACCAACGTATAGGTCATACCCACCTCTACTTCAATGGGTTCCATCGTATGTGCCATGTGACTTTGAGGATGAATATATAAGTTGGATAAGTCTAAAATATTGTGTGGTGGTGGTGTAAATCCTGTGAATATTGCTTGTAATAATAGTATAATTTCTTTCATAAAAGCCTCCTATAAAATACTACTTATAACTGTGACTTTTACTAAAAAAAAAGAACTTGCGTTCTTTTTGTCATTTGAATGGCAGGCCCAGCTGGATTCGAACCAACGATGAGGGAGTCAAAGTCCCTTGCCTTACCCCTTGGCTATGGGCCTATGTATTTGTATGGGGCGGCCGATGGGAGTCGAACCCACCAATGTCGGGACCACAACCCGATGCGTTAACCGCTTCGCCACGACCGCCAAATCTTAGCGCAATTTCTATTATACATGATTTTCATGTGATGTAAAGTGATTTTATCTAATTTTTTGTGTTCGTTGGTATAATAGATAAGAAAGACAAAATGAGGATGAAACAATGTTAAAATGGTTTTTAAGAATTTTATATTTTATCGTCATAGCTGTGCTAAGTTTACAAGTGTATGGCTATGGTTATTTTCAACAATTAGAGGCTTATTATAAAGATAATTTAGAACCTAATTTAGAAGATGAAGTCGTCTATATGGAAGGTATGAATACGTTATTAGGATTGTCATACTTCTCTGAAAATGCTGACCTGTTTGATATTTCTGTAACAGAGGGTGATATTCAATACCGTTTCTCTATTAGAACAGTAGGTGCTGTAACCGATGGTGTAGGTGTGGATGGTTATGCCATGATGATCAGTGATATCCACATCACACATGAAGGTACCTTGCTCGAAAGACCAATCATAAAAATAACGGTTGAAATGTCTGATAATACCTTTTTAGTCGATGGCGATTATACCAATATTAAACGTCTTATTTATGACATTGATAATCCATTTTCTTTCCAAAATATCCCTGTCTTCTTCATGTTTGATTACGACGGCTATAATGTCATTCCAGAAACAGAAGCATTTGCAGATATCACAAGAATTGAAATTCTATATGGTTGGGTCAACGATGACGTCTATGAATTTTCACCTGTGCCAATCTTTTTAGCAACAAAAATGCCAAATAACGAGGCTGCGTTATATAAAACAAGTGATTTTTCTATATCAAGTGATTACAGACTGATGCCGTTGTTTGATGATAATACCCCCGATGAGATCCAAATCGCAACATATAATTTGAATACAACAAGAGATGATATCAATGCCTACAGTCATATTCTTACAAGAATTATTGTAATTTTCTTAGTTGCAGTATTTGTTGTGACTTACTTCTTGTTTTTTCATGGTTCTGTCATGCGCTATTATAAAAGGAAAAAGGCGATGCGTCAGCCCAAAATCGAAAACAATAATTCGATCTTTAAAGATTGATTTTCAATAAGAATATGTTATACTATTTTTTGCGTAGGGGTATGGTGTCAATGGTAGCATAACGGTCTCCAAAACCGTCGGTACGGGTTCGAATCCTGTTACCCCTGCCATAATAAAGATAAAAAAACGACTCGATTGAGTCGTTTTATTTTTTTACAATATGTTTTTCTAAAAAATTCATAACTGCGGAAGGTTGAAACCCACTAATCACTTCTCCAGAAGTTGCAATAAGAGAAGGAAAAGCTTGAATGTTATGTGCATCTAGCAATGTTTGTACTGCTGCTTCTTGCTCGCCTTGATCATATACTTCAATGTCATTGACATATTTATCATTCATGGCATGTTTTAAAAACAATTTAAGAGCTTGACAATGTGGACAATTAGGTTTTGTTAACATTTTTATCATGATACTTTTGCACCTCTTCTAGGTTGATCAAATATGAAATCATTATCTTTGAGTGCTTCTGTTTTCATTTTTTGATACCCGGTACCTTTCATTGAGAAGAAATCATGCGTTTTTGTTTCAGTATTTAGACCGTTAATAACAATAGGATTCACTTCTTCTTGTGGATACACAGGATCAAACCCTAAGTTCATAAGTGCTTTATTTGCATTATATCTCACAAAAACTTTTACATCGTGAGAAAGTTCGATTGGGTCATATATTGTTTCAACAAGCTCTGATGTCTCTTTATACAACTTATGTAAAAGATTAAACATCCAACCTTTAAGTTCTTCTTGTTTCTCTGCATGAAATGTTTCAAAAATTTCTTGAGATAATTTTCCTACATACAAACCATGAATAGATTCATCTCGTAAAATCAAGTTAATGATTTCACCAGCTTGCATAAGTTTACCTTGTCCATAAAAGTAAAGTGGATAGTAAAAGCCTGAATAAAATAACCATGATTCTAGGAAAACAGATGCACACATCGCTTTCCATTGAGCTTCAAGAAATTCTTCTTCAGTGAAATTAACTTTCTCAGGTTCATAATTTCTAACATACGTATATCGATCAAGCACTTCATATGCGCCTACAATGAGGGTCATGATGTTTTGTAGATTATCGTTTTTATTGCCCCAAGCAAATAGCTCTGAGATGGTATGGTTTGGTAAAAATGTCATAAAAATATTGGAGTAGCTTTTCGCATGCACTGCATTTTCCATGGCAGCCATAAAATTGAGCACAGCTTTTCTTTGATGAAACCTGTCATCTAATGAGCGAGATACAACCGGCATCCCGATATCACCTTGATACGTGTCTAAAAACGTGAGCACAAGTAAGTTTTTTGCATAAGCATCTTTCACATCATCTGATAAAATGTCCCATACATTTAAATCCGACTGTAAACTAACATCTTCTGGACGCCAAAATTGAGAAAGATTCTGTTCATAAAAGAGTTGCGTGTAATCATCTTCCATTTCATTCCAATTGGCACCATCAAAATCAACAGGTTGTGGAAATTGAGGTTTTAATTTATCTTCAACTTTCTTTTTTAAAGGTTGTCTTGCCATAATATCTCCTTATACAGCGCATGATTCACATTCGCTAATTTTGAGTTTTTGTGTTCTTGTATAATAAAGTGTTTTAATGCCTTGATAGTGAGCATACAAATAATATTTTTGTAAATCACGTGTTGTTTCTTCTGATGTAATCCCTAATTCGAAAGAAATTCCTTGATCCACATGTTTTTGAGCAGTTGCAATGACATCTATAATTTTAAAATTGTCCATGCGATATGCCGTTTCATACATGAATGATGCCACGTCAAGTGCAGGCATTGGGAAATATGTTTTTGAATTTCCATACGTTCTTTCTTCAACTAACTGTTTCACCGGTGTTAGTGATGGGGTTGCACTCATGACATAACCAATTGAACCATTCGGTGCAATTGCTAATCGATGTGAGTTGTAAAGTCCATATTTCTTAATATTTTCTTTGAGTGCTTTCCAATCATCATTGGTTGGTAATTGAATACCGTCAAATAAAGCCTTCACTTTATCTGTCTTAGGTAATATTTCACCGCGACCTTTGAAATAAGTGCCATCTGCATATTTAGATTTTTCAAATTTGTAAAATTTTTGACCCGTCTCTTTTGCGAGTTCCATAGAATATTCTAATGAGTAATAATTGACTGCGTTGAAGAAAACATCAATTAAATCAATATTTTCTTCGGAACCATAAGCAATGTAGTTTTCAACAATATAACCATGATGCCCCATGATACCAAATCCAATTGAACGGTTCATTCTGTTTGCTTTTGCGACAGCTGGAACATATGCAATATCCGATTTTAAAGAGACAGAATTCATGATATCCATTGCTGCTCTTACGGTTTCTTTAATGGTCTTATGCTTCATCATGTTACCCATATGACCTGAAGCTAAATTACAAGATATATCCAGTCCGATATCATCTTGGTCTTTTTTATGATAATCAGCATAATGAGATGTGATGGTAGGTTGTAAAATTTCAGTACATAAATTAGAGAATTTCACTTTATCTTCAAGAGGATTTTGTTTGTTTACATTATCTGCAAACATGATATATGGATATCCACTTTCACCTTGAAGTGTTGCAATTTGATCTAACAATTTCCGTGGATTGATTTTTCTTTTTCTAACGTTTGGATTTTCTGCAAGTTCATCGTACCATTGGTCCATTTCAATTGCGATATCGGCATAATCTTTCCCATACTCTTTGAATACTGTGTGTGGATAAAACACATACATTTCTTTGTTTTCTCTTGCAAGTTCAATCATCTTATCAGGAATGACAACACCCATTGAAAGTGTTTTGATTCTAATATCATCATCAGCATTTAATTTTTTGGTTTGCAAGAAATCTTCGATATCTGGATGGAAGACATTTAAATAAACCGCACCAGCACCTGTTCTCTGTCCCATTTGATCCGCGTATCTAAAGTTATTGTCCAGTAATTTCATGACACCAACGACACCTTTGGAAACGTTTGGGATGCCTTTAATCGATTCCCCTTTAGCACGTAAATTGGTTAAGTTAATCGAAACGCCACCACCGATTTTTGATAATTGCATTGAAAACTCAGAAATTCTTGAAATGTCATTAAGGGAATCTCCTGCCTCAAGTAAGAAACAAGATACAAATTCACCGCGATGTTTCTTTCCAGTGTTGAGTAGTGTTGGGGTAGCTGGAGTGAAGTCCTGAGCAATCAGTGAACGAATGAGCCGTCTTGCTTTTTCCATATCACCATTTGCATGATATAAAGTATTAATTGATAGTCTATCTTCATATCTTTCTAGGAAGTTATTGCCATCCCTTGATTTTAGTGCGTAATCATTATAAAACTTAAAAGCACCCATGTAGGTAGGAAATCTAAATTTCGCTTTATAAGCAATGTCATAGATTTCTGCAATTTGTTCTTTTGTGTATCGTTTTAAAAATTCTTCCTCATAATATTCGTTTTCAACGAGGTATTCTAGTTTCTCATCGAGTGAATGGAAAAATTGTGTCTTTTTGTTGATATAATTTAAAAAATAAGACTTTACAGCCTCTTTATCTTTATTTAAATCTTTTATATCACCGTTTTCATCAATCACTTGATTGTTGAGTAATATCCATTCTGGGACCATATTTCGATCCATACAAATCACCTCATCAGTTGAATTTTGATTGAATATGATTACATTATACAAAAAAAGTTTATTTTTTGAGAGAGTTTTACTTGAAAAAAATGTAAATTTTTTGTGTGAAAAAATAATACATTAATATTTGCTTATTTCTAGCAAATCATCGTTTAGTATCTATGGTCACTACGAAAATGTTTCAAGGAAGTTTTTGGTTGTTTTTATATCATTGTCAAATCCACCCATCTCAAATTTCGTCACAAGAGGAATACCAAATTCTTTTTCTATAAGTTCTCCAGCTTTACCAAAATTGGTTCCCCAATTTCTGTTTCCTGATACTGCTGTACCGATGACTCTGTTGTGAAATGCTTTTAAAAAGTTATACGTCGTTTTAGGAATTTCTCCAAAATTAAAACTCCGTGTTACTAAAAAAACAACAGGATCATCATCACTTTGATAATCTTTGATATTAACGGCTTTATAGCCAAGTTTAGATGCAAATTTTTTACCTTGACCGGTAAGAGAATCATAGACAATGATCAATGGACATGCTTCCTTTTTTTAATTTATATGTTATTCATCTTAAACAAAAAATAAAAAAAAATCAAGTCTAAACTTGATTCTTTTTTTGTATTGGAATCGATACTTCAACGAGTGTTCCTTTATCCACTTTAGATTCTAATTGAATGACACCATCATATTTCATCACGATATGTTTTACGATGGCGAGTCCTAGTCCAGTTCCATCTTCATTTCGGTACGCATCTACTCTGTAAAACCTCTCAAAAATACGGGGTTGATGTATACTTGGAATACCGTATCCTTCATCTTTGACAACAAATATTATCGATTGATTCACTTGATGTAATTTAATGGTAACTTTTGCGTACTCTTTAGAATATTTAATTGCGTTCTCAATAATATTTTTAAATAACTTGAACATATCCATTGGATCGCAAATCATGTGAATCATATGCATGTTATGTGAAATGACAATGTTTTTTTGTTCAATGATCGGAGTTAAAGTACTTAAAACATCTTTAAGGGTTTCTTTTAGGTTTACTTCTATTTGTCTAGATTCTTTATAATTTTCTAATCTAGAAAGCATTAGCATATCTTCAACAAGCGTGGTCATCGTGTCTGATTGATCAACAATCGATGTTAAAGCCTTTTTTGCATCTTCTTTCGACACCATATCATATAAGACAAGTTCAGCAAAACCTTTGATGGATGTAATGGGTGATTTTAATTCATGAGATGCATATGAGAAGAAATCTTTTTTTATTTGTTCTGTTGAGCGTTCTAATGTGACATCATCAACAACGATTAATACTTGTGTTTCGTTGACTTCTGTTTTTAAAAATGGTGAGACTTGAATATCATAAATTTTGTTTTTAAATTCAATATCTTTTCTAATTGGTTGTTTTGAAATAGATTCATGAACGATGGAAATTAAACTTAGTGGCAATTCAATTTGATCAATACTTTTTCCTAAGTCATTACTTGATAATGCAAAAAATGTTTCCATCTTTTTATTCTGATACGTCACTTTATAATCTTTATCAATTAATATAATACCAAGTTGTAATTGATCTAAAATAAGCCTTAGACGTTTTCTGTATCT
>CAXRJA010000024.1:0-6927 GCA_964230965.1 Acholeplasmataceae bacterium
ATTATGATCCCTTTAATATGCTTTCAATTCACATTCATGATACTCATGTTAATTATGATACGATTGGTTCTTATGTCATTGAAATCATTATTTCAGATCTAAGTTTAAATGTGACCTCTCGGCTTATTGATGTTTTCATTATTGATATTTTGCCTCCAGAGATTATTTTAACGACAGAGAAAATAGACATTGATATTCAAGTTCAAGAATTGAATTATAAATCAATGATTAGAGAAGTGAAAGATAATATCACACCGCTTGAAATTGAAGATGTCTCTATCACATCCAATGTTGTATTTGGTAAGGTCGGAGCTTATGATGTTTTTTACCGTGTAAATGATGCATCATTGTCTGAAACGGTTGTGACATTGAAAGTTCAAATAGATGTTTTGATAGAGCCATACATTCAAGCGCATGATGTGACCTTTCAATTAAGTGAAGACATCAATTTAGATTTAGGTATCTCGTATAAAGCGAAAGACATTTCTCATGTACACATGCTATATGATGATCGTATATACAGTGAAGCAGGACTATATGAAGTGGTATACATCGTATATGATCATGCAGGAAATCATTATATCGTGACGAGCTTTATCACTATAGAAGACACATCACTTCAATCATTGATTCAAGGGTATACACCCATGATTTCAATACTTATTTTAGGTGTTGTAATAAGCATATTTCTTAAGAAGTTTTTATCAGTTGATAGCTTTGACAAACATCATCAATTCATTTATAATGAAACCACCGAACACACACAGGAGAATTAAATCATGGCAGATGTATTAATGGTCTATTGGAGCGGTACAGGGAATACGGAAATGATGGCTGAAAAAATTAAAGAAGGTTTAGAAAACCAAGGCTTAGATGTTGAGATGGCAATGGTGGATGAAATAATGCCTGCTGATCTTGAACATTATCAAAAATTAATTCTTGGATGCCCTTCCATGGGTGAAGAAGAACTTGAAGAAACTGAATTTGAACCTTTTTTTGAAGATATTACCCATTTGCTCAAAGATAAGCATGTTGCCTTATTTGGTTCATTTGGTTGGGGTGAGGGTGAATGGATGAAATTATGGGAAGCACGTGTAAGAGATGCAGGTGCGCATCTTTTTAACGATGGACTCAAAGTCAATTACACACCTACAGATGAAGATGAAGAAGCATGTGTTGCATTTGGTGAGGCATTTGCTAAAATATAAATAAGTGCATGGCACTTTTTTATTATGGAGAACACATTTGGGATATATAGGAATTCAGAGTGTCTATACGTTTTTAAAAAGCACACTTACAATTGAATCCATCATGAAAGCAGCAAAACAAAGACAACACGCATCTGTAATTCTAACAGATGAACATTTGCATGGCTTGTTGTCTTTTTTTAAATTAGCGAATAAATATCAATTGAAACCTATATATACTCAGATTATCACTGTTAAAAAGGATCAAGATATTTTTGAGATTATCGTAGGTATTTTGAATCAAAAAGGTTATCTCAATCTGATTCAGATTAACAAATATATATCTCATCAAACGCTTGATTATGATATTTTAATGAAACATCAAGAAGGTTTAAGTATTACATTATATAGACTTAACAATATTTATGATGATCAAACATATGACTTGAAGTGCTTTGAGTTTATCAAACCATTTAATACAACGTTTTTCGGTATCTCTTTTCAAACACAAGAAGATGATGCATTTTATAGAAGCATGCATGAACAATTAGGGAAAAGATATAAAAAACCATTGGTGCATATTCATCTTACGAAGCATTTAGATGACACTGATAGAGAAACATTAAATCAAGTGTATCAAATTGGTGGTCATGATATACTCAGTGGTCAGTATCATTTTTTAAGTTTAGCATCATTACATACAATGTACGATGTGAATCCAAAATTAAAAAGTGACATGTTTGATTTTGAAAACATGCATCAATTCGAACTTTCATTTCCAATATTTCATTTGCCACAAATACCGCTTCAAGAAGGTGTTACATCTCGTGCTTTTTTAAGATCGCTTGCTCAAGTTGGATTAGAAAAACGATTTAAAAACCAAAAAAATATAGAGATAAAAACATATCATTCAAGATTAACGTATGAATTAAAGGTGATACAAGATCTTGGATTTGAGGATTATTTTCTTGTTGTTTATGACATTATTAAATACGCCAAAACACATGATATTTATGTTGGACCAGGTAGGGGAAGTGTTGCTGGATCTTTAGTAGCCTTTGTATTAGGGATTACGGATGTAGATCCAATTAAGTATGACTTACTTTTTGAACGTTTTCTAAATCCAGAAAGAAAAACGATGCCTGATATCGACATGGATTTTCCTGATGATAAAAGAGATGATGTCATTATGTATGCAAAATCTCGATTTGGGGAACAGCATATCGCTTCCATTGTAACCTATCAAACTTTTGGAAAAAAATCAGCAATTAGAGATTTAGCAAAAATATTTAAGTTCAATACGAACCGTACAAAATATTTAACGGAATCTATTTTAAAAGAAAAAATAGACAAACAAGATCAAGAAATGTTGCTTTTAAATGAAGCTGTCAAACAATTAGAAGGCATCCCTAGACAAACAGGTACACATGCTGCAGGTGTTATTTTATCAAAAGAGCCGTTGGACGCCTACATCCCATTATCAGAGGGGCCTTATTCATTTTTTCAAACACAATTTGAAGCAAAAGAACTAGAATCTATTGGTCTTCTTAAAATGGATTTTCTAGGGATTAGAAATTTAAAAATTATCGATGATGTCGTCAAAGAAATTCAAAAGCATGATGTAGAGTTTAATATATCAAAATTACCCTTGGATGACAAAAAAACATTTGAGCTTTTATCATCAGCATCTACAGATGGTATTTTTCAATTAGAGTCACACGGCATGAGACAAGTCCTAAGAAAATTAAAACCTAGTCATTTTGAAGACATCATTGCGCTTCTAGCATTGTATAGACCTGGCCCGATGGCGTTTATCGATACTTATATTGAAAGAAGACACGGAAAAACGTTTGAACACATGCACCCTTCGTTTGAGCCATATTTAAAGTCAACTTATGGCATTATTGTCTATCAAGAACAAATAATGCAAATCGCGCAATCGTTTGCAGGGTATAGTTTATCTGAAGCAGATTTATTACGAAGAGGTATCTCTAAAAAAGATGAGACATTACTCAAAAGTGAAGCGGAAAGATTTATATCAAAAGCGATAAAGAATGGACAAGACATAAAGGATGCAAAAGAGGTATATGATCTCATCGTCCGTTTTTCTGATTACGGCTTTAATAGAAGTCATAGTGTTTCTTATGCACTTGTGGCGTATCAAATGGCTTACTTAAAAGCAAATCATTATGTTTATTTCATGCAGGCACTTCTTAATTCAGTCATCGGAAGTGAAAAAGCGATTGATAACTACAATAAAGATTTACAAAAAAATGGGATTCATTTATTAGCACCTAATATCAAGATGAGTCATGATCAATTTGAAGTGATTTCGAACAAAGAAATCCGTGCCCCTTTATCGATTGTTAAATCCATCGGTTTAAAAACCGTCAATCAAATACTTAGTGATCGAGCACAACACATATTGAATACTTGGCATGACATGAAAACATGGCTTAAGAATCATGTTTCAGAAAGGCAGCTTACACAATTAATTCATGCGGGATGTTTTGATGATTTAAATTTTAACAGACATACACTGATTGAAAATAGTGCATTTTCAGACATCGAATATGCCATGTATTTAGATCAAATGAAAATGGAAACATTTTCTGAATACGATGATGATACTCTTTCTGAACTTGAAAGAGAAGCATTGGGTTTTAATTTAATGTATGATTTAAGTTCACAACTAAGGAAAATTCAAACATGTTTTGTTGATGAAGTGAACGATCATGCAATTGTAATGATTAGAATTCAACATATCAAAACGATTCAAACGAAACATCAAGAAATGATGGCTTTTATTACCTTCCATGACGGTAGAGCAACATTTGAACTTACGGTTTTTCCTAGGATATATAAAAAGTATGAAAACATACTTAATCTAGGGATATTTAAAGTTGATATTCAAAAAAGAACATATAAAGGAAAAATATCATAGATTGGGACCGCTTTCATAAATGTATGAAATATGTAAAAAAAAATTAAATTTAAGGTTTTTTTGTGCTATTATTGTTATAACAATTTAATCTAATTATGAAATGTATTTAAAATATAAAGGGGTGGTTTTATGCATTTACTTCAAATTGGATTGGTTTTATTATTTGTAACACTACATTTTTTCATTGGATTTTACAGAGGCGTATCAAAATCAGCTTATGCTACATTTGTAAATTTATTAATATCAGTAGCAATCTTGTGGTTTGTTTCTAATATTTCATTTACAAGTGCTTTGTCTCAGGAAGAGCTCATTGCTCAATTAGAAGTGATGTTTGCTGATGGCAACACACAATTACAATTATTGTTAGCCTATTCAAATTTTGTAAATTTACTTTTTGGTCTCCTGGAAGTATTCATACGAATCATCGTGTTTTTAGTTTTATACACCGTCGTCCGTTGGTTTTTATCTTTTGTTATTTTTGGACTTATTTATAAATTTGTCTTTGAAAAACGATTAACAAAAACATACAAAGTTGAAAAAGTATCTTATCATTCTGAAGAAGGTTCAGAAACTCAAGAAAAAGTAACTAAAAAGAAAATAAAAAAGACATTTACGAGTCGATTTTTCGGTGGCTTATTTGGTGCTGTTCGTGGATTTGTAACATCGATATTAATATTATTGCCACTTGTTGTTTTGTTATCGGCAACAAATAATTTAGATTTTGAATCTAATGGAGATGTCTTTGGAGAAACAAACCTAAATGAAGTGATTTCTCAATTACAAGTTACTCCTATATTTGAAGAATTACAAAATGACATCTTTGACTTTTCATTTGAAACAAATCTAACTGAAACAAGAGTATTTAACTTGCGTGACGAACTATATAACGTGACTGCAATAACTCAAAGAGCTTATGAAGCAGGCTTCTTATCAGATCAATTTGATTTAAATAATTTAGGTTCTGAAGATGCTGAAGCAATTAAAGACATACTAGGAATTGTTGGAGATTCTGATGTTATGCTTGCATTATTTGAAGTTGGCTCTGATTTAGCAGCCGAAGGCTTGCTAGAGAGTCTCACTGATATAGGTTTATCTGAGGGGAATGCAACAAAAGCAGCACTTTCTGAATTAAAAGCCATTGATTGGAAATTAGAACTTGCAGCATTAGGACTCATTTTCGAAAAACTGACTGCCGTAGGCACAATTGAAGAAATTAGTGCATTACTTGAAGATACAAATAATTTAGCATCACTTAATGAAGCTGAAGTGAAAGCACTTGCGGATGTTTTAAGAGCTGTTGCTGACTTACAATTGATTAAAGTTGCCAATGTTGGTGTTGAATATGTTTTAGAACTTGAAGATGTTCAAGCAAACATTGAGTGGTTACCTGTTGCTGAACGTGAAGCATATCTAAAGGAAGCCCTTGCTGAGGTACTTAATGATACAGAATTTTTCTATGGTGAAAACGGTGATCTTTACAATTTGGCCGACTTATTAGAAGTTGTCCTTGCAGATTACGGTACATTTAGTGTCATTCAACTACTTGAAGAAGATCCAGCTGATGCATTCTTAACCGAAGATGGTGAAGATTTCTTAAATGCAACATTAGATGAAGTAACACAAGTAGAACTTGTTTCTGCATTACTACCAACAGCTGTCGACTTTGCGTTATACAATGCATTTGATGCAGATGTTGCTTCAGAATTAGATGAAGCACTTAATGATACAGTAAATAGTTTAGATTTTGATGCAGAATTTGATACATTTGGTCAAATATTTGGTGCACTTGTAACCTTGACAGCAAATGAATTGCTTGCTGGTAATGAAGATGCCATTGCATTTGTAGATAGAGTTGCTCAAAACAATTTACCAACGGTACGCCTACTCGTTGGCTATGTATTTGATGATTCTGTTTTAGTCAATGCAGCACTCAATGAAGCAGCACCAGTATTACTGGATGCCGTTGTTGAAGACCAAAATACAAAAGATTTATTAGATACAATATTATTTGATGAAAATGGATTGACCATTGATTTAGGTCAAGAACTTAATACATTACTTGATGTCCTAGAAGATGTATATGGATTTACAACATTACAAGATGCCTTAGATTTAACCAATGGAAATGCTGATGCTGTTGTGTTCTTGGATTCAGTGTTTGCAGATGCAACTGAAAGCGCTGCATTAAGAAGTGCACTCAATACGTTATTAGCAGAGTCTCAACTCATTGAACAAGTTGGTAATAACTTTGAAGTAGTACTACCTTATCTTGTAGAAGATGAAAATACACGTGCATTATTAGAGACTTTACTCGCAGATAATAATGGTGCACTCGCTCTAGATTTCGCTGCAGAAGTCGATACATTACTCGATATATTAGAAGTAACCTATGCATTTACAACATTAGAAGGACTTTTAGGCGCTACTGAAGGACTTGATTTAAGAAGCTCTGCAAACTTGGGATATGCGTTTGGTTCACTTGCACCTGAAGATTTTGCAGCATTAGTGACTGCAGTGAAAGACTTACAACTTGTAGGTGCGTTAAATCAAAAGAACACTGAAAGCTTGCTTGCCTTCTTAGGTGTTGAAAATGTTTATGTGCCTGCAACATTTGATGCAGGATTAGAATTAGAATATGTGCTTAATCTTGTATATGGATTATCGGTATACTTACATGAACATATGGAACCTGGATTAACTCCGATTGAAGATGTGGATTTCACAGAGTTAGTATTAAGTGATGCACTTGCAGGATTATTACTTGTTCAAGAAGGTACACCAAACTCTCAACTGATC
>CAXRJA010000025.1:0-6593 GCA_964230965.1 Acholeplasmataceae bacterium
GTTTCTTTTACAAATAATTTACCCGTTGCTTTTTTAAGAGGTTCTAAATGCGTAATCTCATCAATGAATAAGAATGGATCACGATGAGGAATCACTGCTTTAATTTGTTCTTTATTAAACATAATTATACCTTCTTGAAAATTAAGATTGCATTTTGTCCACCAAAACCTAAATTCATATTGATGGCATACTGTATCTCTTTTCTCACTGCTTGATTCGGAGTGTAATTGAGATCACAATCTTCATCAACTTCTTTGTAGTTGATGGTTGGTGGAATGATGCCATTTCTTAAAGCTTCTACTGTAAACACACTTTCAATCGCACCGGATGCACCAAGTGCATGTCCAGTCATGGATTTTGTTGAACTGACATTTAATTTGTAAGCATGATTTTTAAATACTTTTTTTATCCCTAATGTCTCAAATTTATCATTTAATGGTGTGGATGTTCCATGCGCGTTAATGTAATCAATCGCTTCTTTTTTAATACCAGCATCACTTAGTGCAAGTTCTAATGCTCTAGCAACACCTTCTGCATTTTCATCAGGAGCAGTAATATGATACGCATCAGAAGTTGATCCATATCCTACAATTTCACCTAAAATATTTGCTTGTCTTGCGACTGCACGCTCATACTCTTCTAAAATGAGTACCCCTGCACCTTCTGCGATGACAAATCCTTCTCGTCGTTTATCAAAAGGTATAGAGGCATTATTGATATCATCTGTTTGATTGAGTGCACGCATATTCGCAAACCCGTTCACACCTATTGGATTGATAGGAGCTTCTGAACCACCTGCAAATGCAATGTCTAAATAACCATCGCGAATATATCTAAATGCTTCACCAATTGAATTTGTTGCTGCCGAGCAAGCAGTTACAACAGGTAAATTCGGTCCTTTTGCTTGATATTGCATTGAGATTGCACCACCAATTAAATTAATGATTGCAGCCGGTATAAAAAACGGTGACATACGATCTACACCACGTAATACAGATACTTTGGTCTCTTTATTAATTGTTGTGAGACCGCCGATACCTGAACTTACGAATGTCCCAAATCTAAATGGATCGCCAACATTTTCTTCATTAAGTCCACTTTGTTCATACGCTTCTTTCGCTGCAACAAGTGCTAAATTAATCGCACGATCTTGACGTTTAATTGATTTTTTATCCAAATAGTCTTCAAAATTAATGTTTTTAACTTCTCCACCAATTTTAACTTTCCATGTCTCAGTATCAAATAAGGTAATTTTATCAATCCCATTTTTACCTTCTATTGCTGATTGAAATGATGTGATTACATCATTACCAATTGGACTTACCAGTCCAAGTCCAGTGATTACTACACGTCTTTTACTCATGATGGCATCACCATCCCTCCATCGACTACTAATGTTTGACCAGTAATATAATCTGATTGATTAGATGCAAGAAATAACGCGGCATTGGCAATATCTTTCACATCACCCATTCGTTTTAATGGTATTTGTGCGAGTGCTTGATCAATAATTTCTTGAGGTACTTTATCTGTCATTTCTGTTTTCGTAAATCCTGGCGCAATCGCATTGACATTAATATTTCTACCCCCAAGCTCTCTTGCAAGTGCTTTTGTTAAACCGATCACACCTGCTTTTGCAGCACTATAATTTGTTTGTCCTGCATTTCCTAAAATGCCAGATACAGATGAAATATTAATGATCTTGCCTTTTTCAGATTTTAATAATGGTTTTAAAAGTAATTGTGTAAGCATCCATACACCACGCAAATTGGTATTTACGACGTCATCAAATTGCTCTAAGGACATTCTTAGCATCAATGTATCACGTGTAATACCAGCATTATTAACGAGAACATCCAGTCCCCCAAATGTGTCTTGTACGTGTTTCACTAGTGCTTGACAATCTTCTTTTTGACTGACATCTGCTTTTACTGTATGTACATGATACCCTTTTGCAGATAATGTTTCAACGATGTCTAAAGCAGATGCCATATTTGATTTATAAGTGAATAATACGTGAGCACCTTCTTCAGCAAATCGTTCTACGATCGCTTTACCAATGCCTCTTGATCCTCCAGTAATGAGGACACTTTTTTGATTAAGTATCATGCATTATACCTCCAATGATGATGCATTTGAATATGTTTGAACAGAAATATCTTCCATTTGTTTTAGTGCTAATTGAGATAATACATTTCCAGGTCCAATTTCAATCAAATGGGTAAATCCAAGTGATTTTAATTGTTTGAAAATCGATTTAAGTCTCACAGGAGATGTCATTTGTTTTATTAAATCATGTTTCGTTATCATATTTATGGTATTCCCAGTCACGTTTGAAAAAATGGTCATGTTTGGTGATTTTAGTTCAACTGTATCAATGATATCTTCATACACCTTAGTATGTGTAGACATAAGTGGTGTATGAAAGGCACCTGCGACTCGAAGTGGTAATACTTTGCCACCGGCATCTATACATGCTTGTTTAATAGCATCATAGGCTTGAGCATGTCCACTAACAACGGTTTGTAATGGGGCATTATAATTTACCGGCATCATATAACAATTCTCATTTGAGTGTGCTGCACAAATTTTTTCTATAGTATCAGAATCTAATTTTAGTACTGCTGCCATCATGCCTTCTGATGCTTCAGAAGCGAGTTGCATCGCTTTGGCACGAGCTTGCGTTAACATTAACATTTCCTTGTAAGAAATGATTCCAGCACGTTTAAGTGCACTCATATCCCCTAAACTAAATCCGAATACAGCATCGATGTGAATATCTTTTAGCACTTGATCAAATAATTCTTGAGTAATGACCATCATTAATTGAGTTTGATATGTATTTTTCAAACTTTCTGGATCGTTGAACCAAGCCATCACATCTTCATTTAATACTTGAATTGCATCTTCAATGACAAATTGAAACTGTGGATATTTCGATAAAATATCCAGTCCCATACCAGCATATTGGCTACCTTGTCCAGCATACATTAAACATGTTTTCATATGTTATACCTTTACGATGGCTGCACCATATGTAAAGCCTCCACCAAATCCAACAAATATTAAGGTCTTCGTTTTAGAATGTTTCTTTTTATATTCTGAGAGTGTTAGAGGAATGCTTGCAGCTGAGGTATTCCCATAAGATGCAATATTCATGACAAACTTATCCATCGATACATTCATACTTTTTGATACAGCTAAAATAATACGTTCATTTGCTTGGTGAGGAATAATATGATCAATATCTTCTAATGTTAAATGTGCATCCTCTAAGACTTTTAAAATACTTTTTTCAATCACTTCAACAGCAAATAAAAATACTTTTCTTCCATCCATTTTTATGAATTTGCCAACATCTAAGGTGCTTGTCATATCTGGCCTTGATGTATTGTAAAAATATCCTAATTGGTCTTCTTTTCCTTTTTCAATAACAACGGCAGCCGCACCATCACCAAACAAAATGCATGTATTTCTATCGGTATAATCTAAAACATTTGATAATGTTTCTGCACCGATCACAAGGGCTTTTCTATATTTAGGTTGTTGAATGAGTGACGCAGCAACTTCTAATGCATAAACAAATCCAGTGCATGCTGCATTAAGATCAAAACTCATCACATCATGTTCAATGCCTAATAGACCCGCAACAAAGTTTGCAACAGCAGGGGTTTTTTGATTTTCTGTAATGGTTGCAACGACAATAATATCAATCTCTGTTGAATCTATTTTAGCTTCTTCAAGCGCATTTTTAGACGCTAAATGTGCCATTTCATGCGTGGTTTCGTGATTCACTTTTCGACGCTCTTTAATTCCTGTACGAGATACAATCCACTCATCTGATGTATCTACAATCTTTTCTAAGTCATGATTACTCACGATTTGATTCGGAACATAATGGCCAGTTCCAAGAATTTTAATTGGTAGATTCATGGAATGTCCTTTCTAAAACTGTACCCATGTTTCTAAATTTTTCATATCTAGACATAAGTAACCGTTTCACAGGTTTTTTTGTTAATACTTCTAATTGCTTTTCTAGTTGTTGAGAAAGTTGCGTAATACCGATTTCTTGATTTTCATGTAATCCTGGTCCTTCTTTGACAACTTCATCAATAACATGCAAGGCTTTTAAATCATGAGCTGTAATTTTCATGAGTTCTGCAGCTTCTGGTGCACGTGATGCATCTTTGTATAAAATGGATGCAAACCCTTCAGGTGATAATACTGAATAAATAGCATGTTCTAACATTAAGACAACATCTCCTACACCAATGGCTAGTGCACCACCTGAACCACCTTCACTTAATACGACTACTATGATTGGTGTTTTTAAACCCATCATTTCTTTTAAGTTGTTCGCGATGGCTTGAGCTTGACCACGAGCCTCTGCACCAACACCAGGATATGCACCAGGTGTATCAATAAAGGTAATAATGGGGCGTCTAAACTTCTCTGCTTGTTTCATAAGTCTCAAAGCTTTACGATACCCTTCAGGATGTGGCATTCCAAAGTTATGTTTAATTTTATCTTCTGTATCAATCCCTTTTTCTTGTGCAATAAGTGTGACTGTGTGTCCTTTAAATGTAGCAATACCACCAATGATAGATGGATCATCTTTAAATTGTCGGTCTCCATGTAATTCTAAAAAATCCGGAAACAATTGTCTGATGACACTTCTAGAAGTAAGTCTTTTAGGATGTCTAGCAATTTTTAATTGATCATAAGCTTTCATAAAGCACCTTCTGATGGAATTTCAATAATTGAAAAAGTGTTTTTCTAATATCTTGTCTGTGTAAAACAATATCAACTTGTCCACTTTGTTGTTGAAACTCAGCTGTTTGAAAACCTTCAGGAAGTTCTTCTCTAATGGTTTGTTTGATGACGCGTGGTCCTGCAAATCCAATTAAAGATGACATTTCAGCAATGTGATAATCTCCTAATGATGCAAAACTTGCAGCAACACCACCTGTGGTTGGATGTGTCATAACGCTAATAAAAACTCCACCCGTGTCATCATGTCTTTTTAACGCAGCAGATGTTTTTGCCATTTGCATTAAAGATAAAATTCCTTCTTGCATTCTAGCACCACCAGAAGCTGAAAAAATAATTAAAGGCATATTTTCTTTTGTTGCAAATTCAATTAAACGTGTCACTTTCTCCCCTACAACAGACCCCATAGATCCCATCATAAAGTGACTGTCTAATATTCCAATAGCGCATGGATAACCAACAATGGAGGCTTTTCCACAGACAAATGCTTCATTGATTTGTGTTGTTTTTTGTGCTTTTATAAGTTTTTCTTCATATCCTGGCATGTGCAATGGATTAGTGGATAATATGTCTTGAAACATTGCTTCAAAACTTCCTTCATCAACTGTATATTCTAAACGTGTTTTTGCATCAATTCTAAAATGATTTTGACATACTGGACATACATGTTGATTTTTTTTAAGTACTTTTTCATATAATGCTGCTTGGCAATTTGAACATTGAACAAAAACCCCTTCCGGTATATCCACTGGGGTTTGAAGATTTAAATCCATTCTCTTTTTCGTTGCAGCTTCCAATTGCTTTTTATGAACATCTAAAAAGTTCATGCTTTTTCACCTGTAAGTAAGTATCTAAAACGTTCAAAAAAGCTCGTATCGTATTTTCCTGCATTAAAATCTTTGTTATGCATGAGTACATACAAATATTCAATATTTGTATCAATACCTTCAATTGCAAATTCTTTCAGTGCAATTTGCATTTTCTTAATGGCTTCTTCTCTCGTCTTTCCGTGAACGATTAGTTTTGCAATCATAGAATCAAAATAAGGAGGAATGAGATAACCTGCATATAAATGTGTATCCACGCGAATCCCTAATCCACCAGGTAAACTGATATTTTTAATTAAACCTGGAGAAGGTCTAAAATCTAATTTTGGATTTTCTGCAAGAATTCTACATTCGATCGCATGTCCATTGACTTTCAAATCCGTTTGTTTAAAGGATAATGTTTTACCCATGGCAACAAGTAATTGTTCTTTAACTAAATCCACACCTGTAATCATTTCAGTCACCGGATGTTCTACTTGAATACGCGTATTCATTTCGATGAAATAAAAGTTTTCTTTATCATCTACTAAAAACTCAAGTGTACCAGCATTCACATAATCAATATTTTTCGCAAGTTTTATGGCTGCATTGTTTAATTTTTTTCTTGTTATCTCTGAAATAATTGGTGATGTTGCCTCTTCCACCATCTTTTGATGACGTCTTTGAAGGGAGCAATCGCGCTCAAATAAAGATACAACATGTCCATGTGTATCTGCAATCACTTGTATTTCAATATGTCTTGGTGACGCAATATATCTTTCCATATATAAGCGGCTATCACCAAATGAAGCGGATGCTTCTAATTGAACTTTTTCAAATGCATTTTTTACATCAGCATCATTGTGACAAATACGCATCCCACGACCACCGCCACCAGATACTGCTTTTATAATAATAGGAAATCCGATTTTATTCGCCCATTTGATGGCTTTTTCAACATTTTCAATATCACCATCACTACCTTCAATGATAGGTACACCTGCTTGTTTTGCCATC
>CAXRJA010000026.1:0-2230 GCA_964230965.1 Acholeplasmataceae bacterium
AATGATGACAACCCATATACTTAAAACAAAGTATAAAGTAGGATCTTTTATTTCTCCCTACGTTTATAGCTTTAACGAACGCATCCTCATACAAGGTGTCCCTATTTCAGATGATGTTCTTGAAAAAGCGTTAGATGAAACAATTAAATTGTATGAGACGTATCCTACACTTACATTTTTTGAGTTATTAACACTAATGGCATTGATGATTTTTTCTAATACATCCTGTGATGCGATTGTCATGGAAGCAGGCATTGGTGGTCGGTTAGATGCCACCAACATATTAACGTATACCTATTCACTGATTGTGAGTGTTGGTCATGATCACTTACATCTTTTAGGACCAACGCTTAAAGATGTTTTAAAAGAAAAAATTGCAATTATAAAACCAAATGGACATTTACTATCAACTGTGGATTCAAAATTTAATGATTTAATGAAAGCTCATGTCAATAAGATTGAACATGCAACAGTAAGTTTTCTAAGAGAGCATCCATTTAAAATTGTAACACGATACCCTTTAACCTTTACATATAAAGAAACACTGTATGAGTTAGCGTTTATCGGTGATCATTATGCATCGAATGCGAGACTCGCAATAGAAGTGGGTATACGTGAAGACATTTCTGTAGAAAATATCAAAGAAGCATTATTACTCGCAACGATGCCAGGACGTTTTGAAAAAATTGTAGAAGATGTTTATGTCGAGGGTGCACACAATCAAGAAGCTATGGCATGTTTAACGCATACACTGAATCATGCCTTTAAACATGATAAAAAAATCATCATTTTAAGTGTCCTTGGTGACAAAGATGTCAAACACATGTTAGATATTTTAAAACAAGACAATCACACCATCATTTTGACATCCTTTGATGATCCTAGATATCAAGATATTTCTCAACATCAAGATTACGATATCATATTTATTAAAGATGCGATGGAAGCTTATCAATATGCGACAAATAAAAAAGATGATCAAACGAAAATTATCATTACTGGCTCTATTCATTTTATTGGATATTTAGGTAGTAAAATCAAACCAACCCTCTAATATGATGTAGAGGGTTTTTTATGAAAAAATTATTACCAAGAGAACGATTACTCACACAAGGGGTACATGCACTTGACAACGAAGAACTGATCGCATTACTCCTTCATACTGGAAGTAAAACACATGATGTCTTTCAGTTGTCTAAGCATGTTTTATCCACCCTTGTATCCCTTAAAGATTTAAAAACCATTCATGTTCAGACACTCATGCGTATTTCAGGCATAAAAGAAGCTAAAGCCACAACGATTATTGCAGCAATAGAATTAGGAAGACGGTTGATGATGTCTAAAGCCAACAATGTACGCATACATCAACCAAAAGATGTGTATGACTTATTACACCCTGAAATAGGCCACTTACAAGAAGAACATGTATATGGTTTGTATTTAAATACCAAAGGGAAACTTATTGACAAAGTCATGGTTTTTAAAGGGAGTCTCAATCATTCCATCATTCATCCAAGAGAACTCTTTAAACATGCGATTGCACTTGGTGCAGCTGCAGTCATATTTGCACATAATCATCCAACGGGTGATGTCTCACCATCACGCGCTGATATTCAAGCGACCCATGATCTCATTCAAATTGGAGAATTACTTAAAATAAAGGTCATCGATCATATTATCATTGGCGATCAGGCGTATTATTCTATACAATCTAAGAAACTTCACACGATTTAAGTGTTATAATAGCTTTGAGGAAGTGGAAAAATGAAAAAACGACAATATTATTGGTTTGCATTAGCCATAGGATTCATCATACTATTTATTTTAATGCTTTTATCATCTGTATTAGATGTTGGTGAAAGACTGTATGGATTACATCCTTATATCGCGTATGGATTTTATGGACTTGTTGTTATATTGGTCTTTGTCTTACTAATTCGTCCTGTGTATGTCATCTTAATCAAACGAACATTTAATATCCAAACATCCCTTGATGAAGGAACAAATTTAAAACTATTAAAACAGAGTGCAAGACGTTTGTTATCGTATGATTTTATTCCAGAAGAAGACAAAGAAGCGATCAAGCTTAATATATCAAATGGTAAGGCTTTGATTCCCGTATTATCAAAAGTCTATCAGGGACCGATTAAAAAGGAAATGAGAAGTCGTATGCGTAAACATGCTAAAACGGTGATGGTATCCACAGCCATTTCACAAAATGGACGTTTAG
>CAXRJA010000027.1:0-3579 GCA_964230965.1 Acholeplasmataceae bacterium
ATCTTTCAATTCTTAAAATTTGCGTTTGTAAGTTGTTTTGCATTTCATTGATGAAATGTATGACGGACTCTTCCGTAATTAAGTCTTTTTCATTTAACTTATCTATGGTATTCGTACTTTGAATCAACGCGAGAATTTCTAAGTACCCTTGTGCTTGTAAGTAGACGTTTTTTTGATATTGACGAATTAAAAATAAGATAAACAACAACAGGATAATATACAAAACTGTTGTGATAATAATTGTTATAATTGCACTTTGGTTTGTCAAAAATAATAGCCATGGAATTATTAAAAACGATAACATTAACCATGTTATCGTTTGAAATCCCTTGACTTTATTACTCGATGGATTCGATTTGATAGCCTACACCTCGAATGGTTTTAATTATTATTTTTGCATGATTTGAATTTAGCTTTTGTCTAAGTGATTTTATGTGCATATCTAATGTTCTCGTTTCACCTATATACGTTGTATCCCAAACATCTCTAAATATATTTTCTTTGGGAACGACTTGGTTTTGATTTTTTATCAGAACTCTTAAGATATCAAATTCCTTATTGGTCATATAGACTTCGTTATTTGAGATTTTAACTAAATGTTTTCTTAAATCTATCAACACGTTTTCAAAAGATAATAGTTTGTAATCTCGCAATTTTCTAAGTTTAGATTGCATTCTTGATGTTAACTCTAATACACCAAATGGCTTTGTCATATAATCATCTGCACCGGCATCCAATGCTGTCACTTTGTCCATTTCATCTTGTAAAGCAGAAACAATAATAATCGGAATATCTGAGTTCACTTTTCTTATCGTGCGAACTAAATCTATTCCTGAAACATCTGGTAACATAAGATCAAGTAAAATGAGATCAGGTACTTTTTTCTTGAAGGTTTCTAAAAAAGGCATGCCTCTATTAAAGCCTACTCCAGAGTAATTCGCATTTTCTATGGTTTTTTCGATGATATAGCTTATTGATTGATCATCTTCTACATAATAGATAAGTGGCATTCAATTCTCCATTTATATATATTATAACATTTTTAACATTTTGAATAAATTTACACAGTTTCGGTTATGTAAATTTTATTTTACAAAAGGATTTGCCTTTTCAATTTCTAGTCTCCAATTAAGTATTCCACCAATGTTTTTGACTTTATATCCGTGTTTTCTTAGAATTTTCCTGGCAATGCCAGAACGTCTTCCAGATCGACAGTAAACATAGATGGTTTGTTTTTTTGGAAATTCAAATGTTGTTGCATGCAGTATATCACTTAATGGATACAATACAGCCTCTGGAATATATCCCTCTAAATATTCTTGTTTTGTTCTCACATCAAGAAGTAATACATCATGATTACGAACAGCTTTTAGTATTTTTGTTTGATTCATCAACACATCCTTATGTTATAATATTGGCATTGAAAGTAGCGTGATTTATGTTATCTGTACCAAATTTCTTGCATCCATTTTTTGGAAAAAAACTTAAGAAAATTGATTTATTTTGGTCAACACTTTGGTTAATTTTAGGTGTACTTTTAAGTTATCTTGTCGATCGTAACTTTTATTTGAATCCTTTGAAAGCATTTGTATATGTGGTTTTTTTATCTGATGTTATTTTAGGCGCATATTTAAATACCACAACTTCTGTTATTTCTTATTATGATCAGCGTGGAGACTATGCGATGAGATTTCCATTCATACATCTCTACCCGTTTGTCATGATTTGGTTGTTTGACATTCCTTTTTCACTTGCTTTTGCAACATACTTATCGACAACCATCGTTACTTTATGGATATTATCTTTAACAAAACACAAAGCGTTATTTGGTTGGATAGCAATATTGGTTGTGTCATTTATTTTTGGACTTGTAGAACAAGGACATTCACTCGCTTACATTTTGTTTACTTTTATTAGTGTTGTAAAGCTTGTTATCTCTTTTGGAACACATCATATGCTCAGTTGTCCTGTCATTATTAAACGTCAATAATGTGTTTTTTTGATGCTTTAAGAAGTCTATTCATATACCCTACATGATCAATTTCATGTGTATAGATTGCATTTATGTTCATGTGGTTTGATTGTCTTAAAACGTGATATAAATATCTTAGCATGTCGCGTGTATCATTTCCAAGTGATAACTTTTGTATATCTATAAATGGTAAAAATCTTTCATGTCCTATAAAAAGGGCATCTTTTTTTTGATTTACATAATTAATGATGTGTGCATCATCTCCTCTTAAAATATATAAAGGATGATCAGGTTCATAATGTGGATGAATCATTCCTGGGGCGACGACATCATTATTAATCGTTGAAGCAAGTGGTTTTTTCAATACTTTTTCAATCATTTCTTTCGTAATAGATCCTGGTCTTAAAATAACAAACGGTTCTCTAGTTGTATCAATGATCGTTGATTCAATACCAACTTCTGATGTTTCACCTTCGATGATATACGGTATTTTTCCTTCAAAATCTTCATACACGTCTAACGCATTTGTTCCACTTGGTTTTCCTGATAAGTTTGCACTTGGAGCCACCATCGGCTTTCCAATTTTTTTGATGAGTTCTAATGCAACGGGGTGATTTGGCATACGTATACCAACAGTATCTTGACCAGCTGTCACCAAAGATGAGACCTGATTACTTTTTTTCATAATCAGTGTTAATGGTCCTGGAAAGAAATGTGTGATCAAGTGTTTTGCATCTTCATGCATGTCTTTAACAAGTGGTAACATCATTTCATGAGATGCAACGTGTACAATCAGTGGATTATTTAATGGTCTCCCTTTTAAAACGAAAACGTTAAAAATCGTTGTCTCATCATCATAAGGTGCCCCTAGTCCATAGACAGTTTCCGTTGGAAATGCAATCGGCATATGTTGTTGATTGAGTTTTTTTAGCACCTTTTCATCTAAATCTTGGATGTGCATGATAACTGTTTTCATTGTGGACCTATAATATATGTTTCAATCATTTTTGTTAAAGACTTTGAGACGATGAGTCCGAGTATACTTGAGGCATTCTCGATATGATCGTTTTTTGTTACTAAAATGGTTTCGATATCATTTTTTTTATGTTGCATTTTTTCAAAAAGTTCAAAAATAGACGTTTGTAACGAAACAATTATATAATCGTTTTTATGTTCATCACAATCTAAAATGTATTGAAGCTGAGTGTCATACAGTTCTTTCATCTCACCAAACTTTTTTTGAGCAAGTGCATGTGTGATGCCATTATCAGAAAGCACACCTAACAATTGATTTTTCTCAAAAATAGGATAATGCGTAAATGTGTATGATTTGATATGAACCAAAACATCAGCAAATGTCATCCTTGCATCTAAAGATATGACCTCTTTATGCATTAAATCTTTAAGTGTGATCGGTGTTAAGACACTTTCATATATCCACTGGAAATGTTCTATAACATGATCAGAAGGTTGGGCGAGTACATGTTCATTATATGTTTCATGTACTAACACATTTCTCAAATCTGCATAACTATCGAGTGCTTCAAAGTGATATTTGATAAGGGGATGACGGTGTCTTAATATTCTTATAACTTGCCCCATCGTAG
>CAXRJA010000028.1:0-2831 GCA_964230965.1 Acholeplasmataceae bacterium
AGCTAAAAGAGAGCGTATCCTTGCAGCGGAAGGTGAGGCTGAAGCAATCTTCAAACTAAAAGAAGCTGAAAGTTTAGGTATTAAACTTATTAAAGACGCTAAAGCTGATCAATCAGTCATTCAAATTAAAGCATTTGAAGCACTCGCAAAAGTTGCGGATGGTCAATCAACAAAAATTGTCATTCCATCTAATATTGCTGACTTATCATCACTCATCTTATCAGCAACAGAAATAGCACAATCTTCTAAAGAAACACCTAAAACGACGAAAGCTGCCCCAAAAGCTACAAAGTAATTTAAAACCACTCTTAAAAGAGTGGTTTTTTTAATGTACAGTATCGATGATATATTGAACTTCTTTTACTTCTTTAGATAAATGATAGGCTTCTTCTAATAGTTTTAATGCTTCTTCAATTCCTTTTTGATGGTGGTATAACGTGAGCAAATCATCACCAGCTTTTACATAATCACCAACTTTTTTATGGAGCTCTAATCCTACATAATAATCAATTTGATCTTCTTTTTTTTGTCTACCAGCTCCTAATAACATCGCTGCTTGACCAACTTTTAATGCTTCAATTTGATGAATATACCCAGATGCTTTTGCTTTTAATTGAACGGTTTCAGTCGCAAAATATTTTGGCATGGAAAGCAACATATCACCATCACCACCTTGGTCTTCTACCATACGTTTGAAATACGGGAATGCTAGACCTTTTGAAAGTGCATGTCTACACGCATCATACGCAATATCAAAATCTTGATACACGTTAGATTGCATCAACAAATGCGCAACAAGTGTCGATGCGATATGATTAATATCTTCAGGACCTTTACCAAGAAGTGTTTGCACTGCCTCATGTATTTCATGTGCATTCCCAACAAAATGACCAAGAGGCTCATCCATATTTGTAAGTACAGCAATCATTTTTTTGTTTGCAAGTTTACCAATTTCAACCATTAATCGTGCAAGTGTTTTTGCATCTTCTGTTGTTTTCATGAATGCACCGTCACCGACTTTGACATCTAAAACAATAATATCTGCACCAGATGCTAACTTTTTACTCATAATAGATGAAGCAATGAGAGACATATTATTGACTGTTGCAGTGACATCTCTTAATGCATATAATTTCTTGTCCGCTGGTGCGATATCACCTGATTGTCCAATAATGGAAACATGGTGATCTCTTACTTGCTTTTTAAATGCGTCTTCAGAGAGTTCGATATTTAATCCTTTAATACTCTCAAGTTTATCAATCGTACCCCCAGTATGACCAAGACCTCTTCCACTCATCTTTGCGAGTTTTAAACCAAAATGTGCAACCATTGGTCCAACAATAAATGATATTTTATCGCCAACACCACCCGTAGAATGTTTATCCACTTTAATTCCCTCAATGTCTGAGAGATCTAAGACATCACCTGAATCTCGCATTGCGAGTGCTAAAAAAGTAGATTCCTCGTCTGTCATCCCTTGGAAGTAAATCGCCATAAGTAATGCACTTGCTTGATAATCCGGAATATCGCCTTTAGTATACCCTTGAATAAAAAAGCGAATCATCTCTTCACTTAATGGTTTCCCTTGTTTCTTAGTTTCAATAATTTCTATCATCGTCATATAATCACCACCATCATTGTATCATAGTAAACGTTATATGTTATAATATCCTAGGTGAAAATTTATGAAAATTTATGCAATTCGACATTCGTTAACACAACTCAATGAAGAAAAAAAGATTCAAGGAAGAGTGGATTTACCTCTATCGACGTATGGTATCACGCATGCTCATGATATTTTTTCAAAGTTAGACATTTCTGTGGATATCATGTTCGCTTCTCCACTAATTAGAGCGCATCAAACTGCAATAATTGCCGCTCAATATTTACAATATGATAAACCTATCACATTAATTCAACACTTCATCGAAAGAGATTTTTCATCACTGGATTTATTGCCTGTGTCTGAAAGCAAACCTGTAGTGAGAGGTGAGGCTTACCTTGAAGGTTATGAAAGTGATCAACATTTGCTAAAGCGTGTTAAAAAAGGGTTATCTACAATCAAACATGACTTAAATTATCTTACAGGACTTATTGTTTGTCACGCACATGTCCTCAAAGCACTTTTGATATTAGCAAGTGAAAAAAATATAAGTTTTGCGGATACAATCATCATGCATGATGATTTACTTGAATTTGAATTAGATGCACATACTTTTAAATTCAATTCTATGAAAAAAGTAAAAAGTGACCAATAAGGTCACTTTTTTTAATAAGCTTCATTAATTTTTTGTAAGACAACTTGTGATAATTCTTGTGTCGTCATTTCTTTATATGATTCATAAGGAATTGGCTCTAAGAAAATGATTTCCCTATCCGTTTGATAAAATGGGACTCTTTGTCTAACTTTCGCATTTCCTACGATGCGAACAGGAACGATTGTTGCTTCAGATTTTATTGCAACTTTAAAAGCACCATGTTTCATATTCTCAATGAGATCACTATCACGATCTTTGGTACCACCTTCTGGAAAAATAAGCATAGATTGACCTTTTTCAACTGTCTTGATTGCTTCCATCAATCTTCTTACTGTATCACGGTTATTATTACGGTCTACCATGAAACAATGCATCGCTTGCAACCATAAACCAATTAAAGGTAACTTATAAAGACCTTTTTTCACTGCATAAGCAACGTTTCTTTGAACAATTTGTAAAACAACAAATGGCAATACGCGAAGCCATTATTTCTAAGGGAAATAATGGAGACTCTAGGTTTGATGCTGCAGTTGTTGATTTATCTAAAATAGGGGGTAAAAAAGCTCAATCAAT
>CAXRJA010000029.1:0-9122 GCA_964230965.1 Acholeplasmataceae bacterium
AATCATGAAAACCATAAGACTTTAGTTATCTCTATGACTCAAAATCAAGCCACTTTATTAGATCAGTCTATGCAAACATATTTTGATCAATTTGGTAATTATAAAAGCGATGATTATATCATGTCTACTATTACTTATCAAGACGATTTTGGAACGATAGAAATGCAAGATGTGCCATTTAGAACAAGAGGTAATCTTTCTAGGAATCGCTTTTTAAATGACGAAGGCATGTTACAACTAAATCATTTTAAACTCAAATTTAATCAGCAATTTACAGATATCAATAGAGATGGTTTTCTTTTTGGTTTAGAAGAATTGGATTTAAAATATAATCGCAACTATGACGAAACATATATGAATGAATTTGGTGCACTAAAATTATATGAAGCTTATGATGTGGTTGCACAACGTGCAACGCTCATATATGTAGAAGTTCATATCGATGAAGATATATATAAAGTTGGGATTATGACTGCATTTGAGCCTATTGATGAATGGTTTATAAGAAGACGTTTTGATGCTATTGACGGTCAAGTTGGAGATTTATATAAATCATTATGGCAACAATTTGGTCCAGCTAATTTAACGAACTTAAGGGAAGGATCCATTGGTATCAAAGATGTATCCATAAATTATCGTCCAGCCTATGATTTAAAAACAAATAAGAACACATCCTCTCACGATGCACTGAATCTACTCATTGATGTATTAGCAAATGAAGATATGACCTTTAAAAAAGCATTTGTTGAGGCAAATATGGATATACAAGCATTATCAAAAATGTTTGCAGTCTCATTTCTTTTAGGAAACCCTGATGATTTTCGATCCATGGCAAATAATTATTATTTGTATATTGATGGTGTAACTGAGACGTATCATATTATCCCTTATGATCTCGATCACAGTTTAGGGCAAGGATGGGATGGTGCGCCTGTATTTGAAAATCAACTGATCAATAATACTTTGTATCATTATGGAGAAGTTTTTTCCTATTTAACTGGTCAGGAAGTTAATCACCCATTAATGGAAGTTTTATTTGAAATAGATGGTTTTAAACGCCAATATGATGCGCATCTTGAGACATTGATTCAAACTGAATTTACATTTGATTTTTTTAAAGCATTTATTGATACATATAAACCAATTTATGATGATGCTATAATGAATTCAATGATGTCATTAGCTTTTGGATATAGAGACTTAGCAACCTATATTTCTCAAAAATCAGACTTTGTTTTAAATCTAATATACTCTACGACTTGATTCACAACATAAATCATGTATAATGTTAAGTGCGAATGGAGTTATAGCTCAGCGGGAGAGCACTTGCTTGACGTGCAAGGGGTCGTGGGTTCAATCCCCTCTAACTCCACCATTTGACCTTCAAGACACTTGATTACAAGTGTTTTTTTATATAAAAAAGACTGCTAAGCAGTCTTCACTGGGATAAATAGTATTTCATAAGGGGCAAGTATCATACTGGATTGATTTTTTAATATTTTGCGCCCTTGAATTAAGTCTTTTTGAATATGCCTGTAACCGAGTTCTTTCATAAAAGAAAGATTTACAGATGTTGTTTTATTGGTAACATTGAAGATACCGATTAAACCATCCTCTTGATGTTTCTTTTCTAAAACAACAAGATCTGAATTATGAATGTTTATGGCGCGTTGTTTTGTAAAAGGGCTTAGTAGATGTTCTTTTTTTCTTAAAACAATCAGTTGTTTTAAATCTCTATGAATTTCAAAACGTTGATCTTTTTGATGCATAATATCATCATATAATTGCCAATCATAATATGGTCGATGTATCCACCTAGAGTCATCTTTTTTTGTGTCATCCTCTAGATAGGATTTATCATTGATCATGCCAATATCATCACCCGCATAAATCATCGGTGCACCCTGGTAGAAAAATAATAATCCGTTAAGCATTTTTATTCTTTTAATAGACAAATCAAATAACATAGATGCATGTTGATCTTTTGCATCTTCAATACCTGCAAGAGAAGCAAACATACCATTTGTTCTAGCATCGTGTGTTTGTTCGTTTTTCTGATAATCGATACCTTTACTAAAAGATCCTTCAAATGACCCATTGAAAAATGATATTAAAAATTGTTTGTGTATGAAAGGATCAAAACCTTGACTTCTCAATGCCTCTTCATTAAGACCCCAACCTATATCGTCATGACAACGTATATAATTTAGCCATGTGGCATGTTTTGGTAATTGGAATCGATTTGCATCCAAGGTTAATAAACGTCCATCCTGTGTCGCGACAGTATGCCATAAATCCACCATTAAATTCGCATCATACATAAAATCACATTCAGGAGCTTCATCTGTTCCAAAATACTTTACAATTTCATGAGGTTCAACGATTGCTTCTCCAAGAAGTGCAACATTTGGACAAGTTAAATCACGAAATGCTCTAAATAATCTCATAAGAATATGCACTTCAGGAAGATTACGACAATTTGTGCCAATCGTTTTCCAAATAAAAGGTATGGCATCAAGTCTTATCATATCTATACCCCACATTGAAAATGAATAGAGCTGTTTTAACATTTCAATTAAAACATATGGATTTTTATAATTTAAATCCCATTGATAATCACTAAAAGATGTATAAACATATTTTGATATGCTTTCAACATATGTAAAATTTGTTTTTTTTCTCTCTGGAATGACTAAAGGTACTTTTAAATCAAATTGTGACGGAATGAATGCATCATCAAACATCATGAAATAATTTTGATAATAGACATCACCTTTCATTGCGTTCATAGACCATTGATGTTCTTTTGCGACGTGATTTAAAACAAAGTCGATCATGAGCTTAATATCATGCTTATGGAAATAGTTGATGGTGTCTAAAAGATCATTTTTTGTTCCAAATCTCTCATCAACATCATTAAAATCCACCACAGCATATCCACCATCATTTTCATTTTTTCGAGTTTTTAATAGTGGCATAAGATGAATTAAATTAATCCCTAAATCTTTAAAATATGATAATTTTTCTCTCAAAGAGAGAATGTCTTCAGAAAATAAATCAACATAAAGTGTCATGGCTACAATCGGTGTATGCGTATACCAAGGTGATGCAACTGTTGCTGCTTCATGTTGTTTTATAAACAGAATTAATTCTTTCTTTGCCTCTTGACTTTGAGGATATAAAGTGTCAAATAAAGCGTCTATAAGTGGATATGATTTCATAATATGGAAACCCTTTCACAAAACATTATATCAAATTCTAAAAATAAATAAATAAGTGAAATGCACACATATATAAAAAAAGTGCCTAAGCACTTTTATTTTTTAAAGTTTTCGATAAATTCAATGAGTTCGTCAGTAGTGGGGCTTTTTGCATTCACAACATAAAATCCACTGGTGCAAACACCAGTTAATAACGATGCTTCCGGCGTGAGTCCTGTAAGTTGCCCAAATACATAACCTGCATTAAAATTGTCACCAGCACCTGTTGTAAGTTTTGGTTTCTCAACGTAAGGTCCTTTTGTTTCAAAGAAACCTTGTTCCGTCATGACCACTGCACGATCTACAGGATGCACGACAAGTTGGTCAACTTCAAGTTCGTTGAATAATGCTTTTGTAACATTTTCAAGACTTGTTTCTTTGATCACATCACTAGAAAATAAACCTAAAGTAACAGAAACATCATACGCTTCCTTTTTGTTAAAACCTAAAATGACTTTAAAATAAGACTTAAATAATTTTAATAAATGTAATGCACGAATAATATCAGAAGAAGCTCTTTTCTCAGGATCAGCAATATCTACAAAAAATATTGGCTTTATAGATCTATGACTTAATTTTGGTAATGTTTTTTCTAATAAATCTTCCCATAATGAAGTCATTGTTGGTAACATAGACCAATTGACACTAGCGACTAAATCAGATGTTTGTAATTTCTCAATTAGCAGCTTTTCACCATATGTTTCAATTAAACGATCATAGGTCATGTGATCAAAATTCATACGCCCCATAATGATTTTTCCATCGAAAAATTCAACAGCATCTGATATTCCTGGATTTTCAATTGAAATAACGTGAGCTTTATCAGCAATTGGTTGAAATACTGGATGTAATGTTGGATAACCGAGTGCACCTACATACGTGACATCTACATTATGTTTAAGTAATGCATTCGTCATGATAGGACCATTACCACCAATTTTTTGTTGGTCTACGACCCATTCGATATTTGTGGAGAGACCAGCAGCTTTTCCAATACGATTTGAATAATCTTTGATATATTCCAATCGTTTAAATTCAGTTAAATTTAATCTCTTGTCTACAACATGCATAATGTTATCAACAAATCCATCAAAACCAATAAATAGCTTTTTTGAAAGGTTTTTTGATGCTTTTAATGCATTGGTAATTTCTAAAAGGTTCATAAAATTCTCCATATATTTTATTGTTCATCGATACCCTATTATGATAACATAAGAATATATGCAATAAAAGAGAAAATAATGAGAATTTATTTGGTTAGACACGGACAAACCGATGATAATTTAAAAAACCTCATGCAAGGTTGGAAAGATACCCCTCTCAATGCTCAAGGACGTTTACAAGCAAATGCACTTGTATCTTTTTTTAGAGAAGAATCGATTGATATTGTCTATTCAAGTGATCTATCAAGAGCATTAGAAACTGCTCGAATTATTGCTGATGCCATTCATAAAGAAGTCTATATTGATAAACAATTAAGAGAAATGTATTTAGGTTCATGGGAAGGTCATTCTTGGCAAGAAATTGAAGCAGAATATGCTTACTTTTTTAATAAACCAGAAAATGAGAAGAATGCATTAAATATTCATTCTGGAGAATCATACATTGAATTTCAATTGCGATCATTTCAAACATTTATGAAAATTGTTCACCACCACCCAAAGAAAAATATCATGATCGTAACACATGGTGGGGTAATAAGAGAAATTATCGCGAGAGTCATGAAAATTAATCAAGCTCAAAAAGATGCTATACCTATTCGGAATTGTAGTGTCTCAATGTTGGATTATGATACAAAAAAAGATCAATTTGATATCATTGATCTTTGTGTCCTGTAAAAGTATTAATGGTTTGTATCATTTGCTTAGATAATTCAGGTGTTGGGATTTCTTTAATGGATTGATAATCATAGGTCCCAATAATTTGTACGGTACGATTAATTGGAAAAAAAGGTACTTTTTTTCGAATATCAATATCACCAGTTATCTTAATAAGCGTCAAATATGTTTGTGCTTTTAAAACAAGTTTGAATGCACCAGCTTTCATATTTTCAACATCATTTAAGTATTTGTCCTTCACTGTGCCCTCAGGAAAAACAAGCATGTTTTGACCATTTTTCACGATTTGAATTGCTTTAATCATATTTTCAAGTGTTTTTCTTGAATTATTTCTATCAACGGGAAAACTCCCTAATAATTTAATCCATTGACTAATGAAGGGGATTTTTAGAATAGAAACTTTAGGTGTAAATGCCATTGGCATATGCGCCTTTTCTAATACACACAATGCATCAGAATAAGATGTATGATTTGAATAAATGACTTGATTTAAAGTGGGATCAAAGGATCCTATGAGCGTTGTTTTCATTCTTAGGAATAAATGGTTAAAAAGTGTAATCATTTGTCTATTTAAGTAATTGAGATACGAATTGTGTGGTTTAACATTAAAGAGTTTGAATATAGGGATGTGAAATGCCAATAATAAAAACACCATGAAAAAAGCTGTAAAAGGTGCCAAAGCTATACTTATAAAAGCAATTTCTAAGGAAGTAAATTGCAAGGATATAAAAGAAATTAAAAACAGAAAAAAAAGATATAATATATAAATCACATAGCCACCTCATTACTATATTATCATTTTCCATGCATTTTCACATAAAATACGATATTTATATTGACAACGCTTACATTTTTTGTTAAAATGTATATGAAAAGCTTTCCATAAAACAATTGTGATTATTTACTTCAAAAAATAATAAAAGAAAGTTTTCGTGACTTACAAGAGGGAACATGAAACAAAATATTTTATTTGGGAATAGCAGAAGAGCACAGAGTAACCGATCATTTTGGTTATTTTTAATGCCTTCTTTATCTGCCTTTGTTATTTTTGTTATTGTACCGTTCTTTACAGGAATTTACTATAGTTTTACGAATTGGTCAGGCCTTAATACCGGAAATGAAAGTTTTGTCGGATTTGATAATTACAGACAAATCTTAAATGATCCACAATTTGGCTTTTCTTTTTTGCAAACTGCGATGTATTCATTGCTTGCAGTTGTCATTATTAATATTGTTGCTTTTGGTTTGGCATTACTTGTCACTCAAAATACCTTGATGAAAAATGTTTATCGTGCAGGTTTTTTCTTACCGAATCTTATTGGGGGTCTTGTATTAGGTTACATTTGGCAATTTTTATATAATCGCGCACTTATTGTATGGTTTGAACCCTCATTAATTGCTGTTGGTGAGACTTCCATATTAGGACTCTCTATTGTTGTCACATGGCAATATGCGGGTTATATCATGATGATTTATATTGCTGCACTTCAAAATGTCCCTCAAGATTTAATAGAGGCAGCAACAATCGATGGTGCGAATGCTTGGCAAAGACTCAAAACAATCACTTTTCCTTTGGTGGCACAAGCATTCACGATCGCATTATTTTTAACACTTGTAACATCATTCAAACAATATGACACCGTCGTGTCACTTACTCAAAGCGGTCCTGCCATGCAAATGCCGGGATGGTTTGCAAACTTATATGGGATTAATCCAATCACTGTACAAAGTACAGAAGTAATAACATATAACATATATGAAACTGCATTTGTGAGATTTCAATTAGGTGTTGGACAAGCAAAAGCAATATTGTTTTTCATACTTATTGGTGTTATTGGAGGATTACAAGTCTACTTTACTCAAAAGAGAGAGGTGGAAATGTAATGCAGTTAAAGTCAAATAACACACAAAAGAAAAATTGGAATGTTGCATTTAAACAAAATAATTGGACCATTGAAATCATTTCTATTGTCTTATTAATATTATTTTTTATGCCAATCATAATTGTTTTAATCAATGTTGGTAAAGCAGACAATAATGCAATTATTTTAGATCCACTTGGATTCCCCCAAAACTATTTTACAAATTTTATCAATAATATAGAGCGTATCTTAACGCATCGACAAATAAGATATTTCTCTTCATTTGGCTATTCACTCCTTATTACATCTCTGTCACTATTTGCAATAGGGATATTCAGTTCAATGGCAGCATGGGTTCTTGTAAGAACGAAAACTAAGTATTCTAAGTTGATCTTCTTTTTGTTTCTGAGTGGACTTGTCATTCCATTTCAAGTGGTAATGTTACCTCTTGTTAGATTGCTCCAAGATATTACAAACATTACCGGTATACAAATGAAAGAAACAGTGCACGGTATCGTACTTACGTATATTGGTTTTGGTGCACCTCTTTCTGTATTCATGTTTTATGGATTTATTAAATCTGTACCACTTGAAATTGAAGAGGCAGCGATTATCGATGGATGTAACCAACGACAAGTATTTTTCAGAGTTGTATTTCCTATTTTAAAACCTATTTTTGTCACCATGTTAGTGTTAAACGGTTTATGGATATGGAATGACTATTTGCTTCCAGTTCTTGTATTAGGTGTAAAAAATCCAGTTCAAACATTACCACTCTCCGTTGGTGTACTGGCAGGTTTATACACAAAAGATTGGCCGCTTATATTAACACAAGTGATTTTAGCTGCTATTCCATTACTTATTTTATTCTTGTTTGTTCAAAAGCATATCATTAAGGGTATGACATCTGGTGCAATCAAGTAAAATGATGACACATCGATTGCTTAGCAATCACCTTACATTTGTTTTCAATTTAAAAAAATATAGGAGGAAAATAAATTGAAAAAGTTACTTTCATTATTTACAGTATTTACTGTAGCTATCGTTTTAGCTTCTTGTACTGGAACACCAGCGACTGATTCGCTTGTGATATTCCAAAACAAAGTTGAAATCGATGATGTTTTAAGTACATATGCAACAGCATGGGGCGAAGAAAATGGCCTTAACGTTGAAGTCCAAACATGTGGTGGTGACTCTTGTGCGTATGGTACACAATTATTGGCAGAATTCCAAGGAAATGATCAACCAGATATCTTTGTTATCGAAGGTCTTGGTGGTTTTAATCAATATAAAGATAAAATCTATCAATTCTCAGGAAACGAAGCTTGGATCGACAATACAGGTTTAGAATTTGTATATGACGGTGATGTTTATGGATTCCCTGTAGCTATTGAAGGTTGGGGTATGGCATACAACAAAACGATATTAGAAGCAGCGGGTCTTACAGTTCCTGCGATTGGAACAGCATTATCACAGGCAGATTTTAGAGAAATGTTTGAAGCTGTAGAAACTTACTACACTGATAATAACATTACTGATTCAGCAGTTGTTTCAATGGCAGCAGCTGCTGGTATGACTTGGGTTACTGGATTACATAACTTTAATGGTTATTTAAGTGCAGGATTACCTTATACTGATTCAACAGTTATTGATCAAGTGAATGGTGGTACACTAGATGATACACGTTTTGGTGAATATACGGATTGGGTAGAATTGTTATTTGAATTTGCTGATCAAACAATTTTAAATACTGGTGGCTATGACGAACAAGTAGGATTATTTGCATCTGGTAAAGCTGCATTCTTACATCAAGGTAATTGGACAGATTCATCATATGCTAATAGTGATTTTGAAATGGGTTATTTACCTCATGGTGTTTTAGCGACAGGAAATGACTCTATTTTCATTGGTGCACCTTCATACTATGTGATTAATAAAGACGGTGCAAACATTGAAAACGCAAAAGCATACTTAGAAGATCTAGCTGGAACTGAAGCTGGACATAACTATATGGTCAATGAAGCGAATATGGTACCTGCATTTGATTCAGTGACATTAGTTCCATCAACACCATTATCTGCTGCTGTACTTGCTTGGAATCAAGCTGGTAAAGCCTATGCTTGGTGGCAAAATGATTTACCTGCAGGATTTGGTATGGATAC
>CAXRJA010000030.1:0-6703 GCA_964230965.1 Acholeplasmataceae bacterium
ACTAGGTAGTAAAGTTTGGCAACAAACAAAAGCTTCCGTTAAACAAAAAATTAAAGATTTGAGTGATCGACTTATTCAAATTTATGCTGAAAGAGAAACAGTGACAAGAAAAAGCTTTGATATCGTCAAAGATTTAGAAACGAGTTTTGCCTTAGATTTTCCTTACGAACCCACCATAGACCAAGAGAAAGCGATCATCGAAACACTGTACGATATGGAAGGCGACAAACCAATGGACCGTCTGATTTGTGGAGATGTTGGTTTTGGAAAAACAGAAGTCGCTTTAAGAGCTGCTTTTAGAGCTGTAACAAATGCAAAACAAGTCATTGTTTTAGTTCCTACAACAGTTCTCGCGAGACAACATTACCACACATTTAAAGAACGTTTTGAAAAATATGGTGCAAATGTTGGTATTTTAAGTAGGTTTGTAGCCTCTAAAGATCAAAAGAAGTATATGCATGATTTTCAAAAAGGATTATTAGATGTTTTAATTGGAACGCATCGTGTGTTATCAAAAGATGTTATCCCTAAAGATTTGGGATTGCTTGTAGTTGATGAGGAACAACGCTTTGGTGTTGAACAAAAAGAAATCATTAGAGAAATTAAAAAATCTGTAGACACACTTACGATGTCTGCAACACCAATCCCGAGAACACTCCAAATGTCTTTGATGGGTCTTAAAGATATGTCTATGATTGAGACACCTCCTAAAAATAGATATCCAGTTCAAACGTATTTAGTAGAAAGAAATGAAGCACTGGTAAAAGAGGCTATTGAAAGAGAAATTGCTAGAGGGGGACAAATCTTTTATTTATTTAATCGAGTTTCCGGTATGAAGGGAATGCTTCAAAAGTTAAAAAAACTTGTTCCTGAAGCAAGAATTGCATATGCACACGGTAAACTTCATAGAGAAGAATTAGAAGAAGTATTAACAAACTTTATTGAACACGAATATGATGTTTTAATCTCTACAACCATTATTGAAACAGGGATTGATATTCCTAATACAAATACACTTATTATTCATGATGCAGATAAACTTGGCCTATCTCAACTGTATCAAATACGAGGTCGCGTTGGAAGAAGCGATCGTATTGCTTATGCCTATTTATTTTACGAGCAATATTTAACAATTAACGATGAAGCTAGAAAAAGACTTCAAGCAATACAAGACTTTACAGCGTTAGGTAGTGGCTATAAAATTGCTTTAAGAGACCTTGCAATTCGTGGTGCAGGCGATATACTTGGTCAAGAACAATCCGGGTTCATTGATACGGTAGGGTATGAGTTATATATGAAACTTGTAGAAGAAGCGACCACAGGTAAAAAAGTCTTTGAAGATATCGATCCTAAAGATAACGAAACGTATGCCGCAAGACATGTTGATCCTAATTATGCAAACTATGACACACTTAGAATTGAAATTCACAAACGTATTGCAACCCTTCACACACTTGAAGATGTCAATCAATTAAAAGAAGAACTCATTGATCGTTTTGGTCCAATTGATATTGAATTAAGACAATATATGTATGAGAAACTCTTTAAAAAACTCAGTCACCAATTAAAAGTGATTCAAGTGTCTCAGACACCAAACCATATTAAGTTTACGTTCCACAAAGATATGTCAACCATATATAACCAAGCACCATTTTTAAAGAGCGTGAAGGCATTTCACGCACCTTCAATACTTGATTTTGAAAGAGGACACATCGTCTTAAAAATGGAACACCAAAACAAAAACGAACACTGGTTATATCTTGCTTCCCAACTCTTTGAAGCATTGCTACCTTATACAACGCATGTGTTATAATAAGCGTATCAAGGGGGATCTATGAAACCAATTATTGAGATTTATCAATCACTTAAACTTGATCCTAAGTTTTTTTTACCCTTTGGAAAGTATAAAGCAAAAATAGATTTAAAAGTATTAGACACATTAAAAGATAAAAAAGAAGGCAAACTCATTTTAGTAACCGCCATCAATCCAACATCTGCAGGCGAAGGAAAAACAACAATATCTATCGGTCTTGCTCAAGGGTTAAAACACATTGGAAAATCTCCTATTCTAGCACTTAGAGAACCATCTTTGGGACCCGTTTTTGGTTTAAAAGGTGGTGCGACAGGTGGTGGTGTATCCAGTGTCGTTCCCGAAGAAGATATTAATCTTCACTTTACGGGAGATTTACATGCAATCACAGCTGCCAATAATTTATTATCTGCGCTTATTGATAACCACATTTATCAAGGTAACGCATTGGATATTCAAGATGTTAAATGGCCCCGTGTCATGGACATGAATGATAGAAACTTAAGAAAAATTCAAACCAAACTAAGAGAAGAACAATTTATTATTACAGCTGCATCAGAAGTGATGGCAGTTTTATCCTTATCTTCCGATATATTTGATTTAAAAAAACGATTAGATAACATTTTAATTGGGTATAATTCAACAAAACAACCCATCTATGTGTCTGATTTAGGCGCAAGCGATGCAATGGTTCTTCTTCTTAAAGAAGCAATGAATCCGAATTTAGTTCAAGCATTAGAAGGCGTACCCACACTCATGCATTGTGGACCATTTGCAAATATTGCACACGGATGTAATTCACTTGTTGCAACAAAACTTGGTTTAAAACTTGGAGACTATTTAGTAACGGAAGCTGGTTTTGGTTCAGACTTAGGTATGGAAAAGTTTTTACATCTTAAAATGCCACACTTAGATCATGATGTTGATGCGGTTGTTATTGTTGCAACACTTCGGGCACTTAAGTTACACGGAAATGCAGAAAACCATGCAGAAGCTAATATGTCTGCACTTATTTCAGGTATGAAAAACTTAGAGAAGCATATCGAGAACATTAAAGCATTTAATCTTCCATTTGTCATTTCTTTAAATCATTTTGATAATGATCCTGAAGAAGAAGTGGAATATGTCTTATCATGGGCAAAAAACAATGGTTATGATATTGCACTTTCAAAAGGTTTTAAAGAAGGTGGCAAAGGCATGCAAGATCTTGCCAATATCGTGGTAAAAATTGCAGATCAACAATCAAATTTTAAACCGGTATATCAACCATCACAAGACATTCAAAAAAACATAGAAGCTATTGCAACAAACATTTATGGCGCAAAAAACGTCACATTTTCAACTTCCGCATTAAAAGATATAGAAACCTATCAATCACTTGGTTGGCATTTACCAATATGTATGGCGAAAACACCATTATCACTTTCGGGTGATGGATCACTTAAAGGAAGACCAGAAAGTTTCACAATTGACATTACAAAAGTGCGTCCGTCCTTAGGTGCTGGATTTTTAGTCGCGCAAACAAAAGGGATCATGGTCATGCCAGGATTAAATAAAACACCACGAGCACTAAGATTTAAACTTCAAAGCGACGGCGAAGTAAGAGAGGTTGACCATGATTCTTGACGGTAAAAAAACTGCGAAATTACGCAACGACATATTAAAAAACAAGATTGCCGAGGATATCAAACAATATAGAGCACCACATCTTGCAATTATATTGGTAGGGTCTCATCCCGCAAGTTTATCATATATTAAGGGTAAACTTAGAGCAGCAGAATCCATTGGGATGAAAGCAACACTTCATCACTATCAAGAGGATGTATCATCAGAAGAAATTTATCAAAAAATAAAGGCATTAAATCATGATCAAGATGTTGATGGTATGATTTTACAACTACCTTTACCGAAACATTTAGATGAAGAGATGCTTACAAGTACAATCGATGCATCGAAAGATGCCGATGGATTCCATGTGTTAAATCAAGGACGCATGTATCAAGGAAAACCTAATATTAAACCTGCAACACCTTACGGTATGACACTTCTTTTAGAAGCTTATAACATTGATGTCAAAGGAAAACATGCCGTCATTGTTGGTAGAAGTAATATAGTTGGATTTCCAATTGCAAGACTATTAATGGATATGGGTGCAACCATTACTGTTTGTCATTCAAAAACCAAAGATTTAGCCCAACATACAAAACAAGCAGATATTTTAGTAGTATCTGTAGGAAAAAAACATTTAATTGATGCATCTATGATTAAAGAAGGGGTCGTTATTTTAGATGTTGGTATTAATAAGGTAGATCAAAAACTATTTGGTGATGTAAACTATGATGATGTGTACGAGAAAGTTCAGGCAATCACGCCAGTGCCTGGTGGTGTTGGTCCAATGACCATCCATGCGCTCCTTTTAAATACGTATCATTTGTATGAAAATCATGTTAAAATAATCCATAAGTGAGGTGCATATGAATATTTGGCACGACATTAAAGATGAACGTATTCAACCAGACCAGTTCATCGCATGTATCGAGATTTCAAAAGGATCTAAAAAGAAATACGAACTTGATAAAGAAACGGGGATGATTATTTTAGATCGTGTATTATTTACGTCTACCCATTATCCAGCAAATTATGGGTTCATTCCAAGAACACTTGCTGAAGATGGAGACCCTTTAGACGTCCTTGTTTTATGTCAAGAAGATATTGAACCACTAAGTTTGGTCACATGTACACCGATTGGCGTCATTAAAATGCGGGACTCCGATGAAAATGATGAGAAGATTATTGCGATTGCGCAGGGTGATCCATCACTTGCACAATACAAAAATGTGCACGAACTTCCACAACATCTCATTAGTGAAATGGGACACTTTTTTGAAGTATATAAATCATTAGAGGGTAAAACAACATATGTATTAGATATTGATGGACCTGATGCAGCAAGAAAAATCATTACAAAATCGATTAAAACCTACCAACAAACATTTAATAAATAAAAGGAAAACATTATGGGACGCGCATTTGAAGTCAGAAAAGTTGCGATGGGCAAAACCGCAGCTGCAAAATCGAAACTATACGCAAGATACGGTAAAGAAGTATTGATGGCTGCAAAATCAGGCATTCCTGATCCCGAAGTTAACATCGCATTAAAACAAATCATTGATCGTGCAAAAAGAGATCAAGTACCCTCAGATGTTATTAAACGTGCCATTGATAAAGCAAAAGGCGGTACTGACGAAAATTATTCACCCACGCGTTATGAAGGTTTTGGGCCTGGGGGAAGCATGTTTATTGTTGAATGTTTAACCGACAACGTAAATCGAACGATTGCAGAAGTAAGAAACTGCTTTACAAAAACGGGTGGAAAACTTGGGATTAACGGGAGTGTTGTATTCCAATTTGAACATCAAGCAGTATTCACGCTAAAAGATATGACAGAAGATGAAATCTTAGAAGTTGCAATCGAAAAAGATTTAAATATTAAACATATTGAACAAGAAGAAGACGGTATTACCATTTATGGAGATGCAACGGATTATTCTGCAATTAAACAAGGACTAGATGAATCTAATCCTGAACTGGAATATTTAACAGATGCCATCATGTGGATACCTACAAATGACGTGACGTTAACATCGGATGATGCAAAACAAAGCGTTGATAAACTCATGAATTTGTTAGATCAATTAGATGATGTTCAAGACGTTTATCACAACATTAATTTATAAAAACCACGGTCAGTGGTTTTTTATTTCATGATATAATTTAATTAATATGAGAGAGGTAATACAATGTCAGATCAACCTATTTTCAATATCATTAATGAAGAATATCAAAGACAAACCAAACACATTGAACTCATCGCTTCAGAAAACTATACATCTGAAGATGTCATGAAAGCTCAAGGATCGATTTTAACAAACAAATATGCTGAGGGTTATCCAGGAGATCGCTATTATGGCGGCTGTGAAGTTGTTGATAAAATTGAAGACTTAGCAATTCAAAGATTAAAATCACTATTTAACGCAAAGTATGCAAATGTACAACCGCACTCTGGATCTCAAGCAAATGCCGCTGTTTTTCAAGCACTTTTAAAACCTGGCGATAAAATACTCTCCTTATCACTGAACGAAGGGGGACATTTAACACATGGATATCCTCTTAATTTTTCTGGTAAAGTGTACCAAAGTTTTCATTATTCACTAGACCCTAAAACTGAAATGCTAGACTATGATGAGATATTAAACATTGCAAAAATTGTCAGACCCAAGTTGATCATTACAGGGTATTCATCATATTCGAGATTCATTGACTTTGAAAAATTTAGATCGATTGCGGATGAAGTAGGTGCGTATCTTCATGCTGATATTGCACACATATCAGGTTTGGTTGCTGCGAACTTACACCCTTCTCCACTTCCGTATGCGCATGTGGTTACGTCAACAACCCATAAAACACTTAGAGGACCTAGAGGCGGCATCATCATGACAAATGATGATATGGTTGCTAAAAAGGTAGACAAATCTGTGTTTCCGGGAATGCAAGGTGGACCATTAATGCATGTCATCGCTGGAAAAGCAATTGCATTTTTAGAGGCATCGAAACCAGAATTTAAAGCGTATCAACAACAAGTGTTAAACAATGCTAAAGCACTTGCTCAAGCGTTTAAAAAACTAGGATATAGAGTAATAAGTGGTGATACAGATAATCATTTACTTGTAATAGATGTTTATGAGAAATATCAAATAACTGGGCTCGAGGCTCAAAAAACGTTAGATTCAATATACATTACTACGAACAAAAATAACATTCCTTTTGATAGGCAAAAACCTAAATATGGAAGCGGATTAAGACTAGGGACGCCAGCAGTTACAACACGAGGCA
>CAXRJA010000031.1:0-6060 GCA_964230965.1 Acholeplasmataceae bacterium
TATACACATGCATTATATGATCAATAGTTTCGTTAAATTCTAGTGTTAAAAATCGATCAAAAAAATGTTCTGTTTCTTCTATTAGAACACGAAAAGATTTTAGAGCGTACAAGATCTTAATATAATGTGAAAAAGACGTAAGATGATCATGATAATCAAGCGGCTGATTTAAGTAAGTTTTGATGATAGATAAACTTTGTGAATCTTTTGGTAATTCTAAAATCTCTTTGAGTGTCATGTCACGATTCTAAATAAGATTTAAAGCTTTCAGCTAGTTGTAAATATTTTAAAGCGAGAGCTTTAAAATCAACATTGATTTTTTCTCCAAGCCCAATAGTATGTTTGTATAGCGCTACTTGATGCCATTGAAGGGTTTGAAACATTCGATAAAATCTTACATGATTTTGTTCTTCAAGTGTTGCAGTTCTCCCTAAATAAGCATCTAATAAAACCAATGCATCATTAAAGTCAACATTCCCAAATGATGCAATATCATAATAAAATTCATTTAATGCAGCATATTCCCAATCAAGCAAATATAGTCGATCTTCACCAATCACAATATTTGAGCGTTGTGCATCGTTATGACAAAAAACTTTTGGATTCGTTTCATATGAGGTTTTATATTTATTGATCCAAAATGTCTTTAATTCTTGATAAAGTGGTGTTCTTTGATTTGTGTAACTTTCATAAAGTGATAATCGGTTCACTAAACCATAATCAATCACATCAGAAGTATCTGATTGATGTAATTTTTTTAGAGTTACAACGAGCGCATCTAAATGATTATTATAATCGAGTTGAGTTAATGGAATCCCTGGAACAAATTTAGATATTTTTTCTCCAGATTCAACATCAAAAACAACGACTTCAGAATTGATGTTAAGTGGTATCGCTTTATTGATCATATTGAATTCTGTTTTTCGATCGACAAATAAATTACCACCTTCACCAATTTTTCTATATGTATAATCTTGATCATTCACTTTGACATGGTAGGTATAATGACTCACACCACCTTTTAATCTTTCAACAATTTTAACTTGATCTTCAGAGACATTTAACCCTAGAGCGACACGTTGTAAGACTTCTTTTTCTGTAGATTGGCTCATGCTTTTTTCTCCTTTAAAAACGCAAGTAATTTTTTCATTGCAATACCACGATGAGATTTTTCAAGTTTATCAGAAGGTGACATTTCAGCAAAAGTTTTCTTAGACCCTTCTGGTATGAATATAGGGTCATATCCAAAACCACCTTTACCTTTCGCCACAATAGATATCTGACCTTGTACACGATGGTAAAAATCATAAATTCCAGTATCATCGATATACGTAATATGTGTGATCATGAATGCTTCACGAAGGTCATTTTGGTCCAATTTATTTAAAACTAATGCGCTTCTTTCAGCATCATCTTTTCCGATTCTCGCAGAAAATATTCCTGGATAGTAATCTAATGCAACAACTTCTAATCCTGAATCATCTGCAATCACAGGCATTTTATATTTTTGATAAAAGTAAGTCGCCTTTAAATGGGCGTTTTCTTGATAACTTGATCCATCTTCAATGACTTCATCAACATCATTCAATGACTTAAGTGAATGAAAATGATCAAAAAAATACGAAAGTTCCTGTTCAAATTCTCTTAGCTTGCCTAAATTTTGCGTTGCAATCAAAATGTTATTTTTCATAAGATATCTTTTATTTTATCATAATCATGGAAACTTCTGTCTTATGCTAGTAATTTTGTTATAATATGGATGGGAGCAATGATGTGAGCCAATTAAACTTTAAAGAATTATTTCAAACACATTCAAATGAAGAATCTAATCAACCTGTGAATAAAAGTCGTTTTATTCTTTCGATTGGTTATTACTTTTTGGTGATGGTCATTTTGTCTTCGTTTCTTTTCTTAGCACTAGATGCGCTTGCTGAAACCTCTTTCCCCGAACTTAAAGAGACGATTACAATAAGAGATCAGACCAACAGATTATTTAATGAGTATGACAATATCTTAATCGTGTTACCAAATACAGTGATTGATATTTATCTTGATGTTGATACCTTTCCTTTTGAGGAAACACATTTTGTATTAGTTTATGAAGGCTATGATGATTTTCTTTATGTGAATAATATACCCACAATCACATCTGATATCATTCAAGCAAATCTAGACAATGATATGATTCGAGTAGCTACAGTATTCAATCACGCGCCTGAAAGTATCGCTTCTTTATTGATTGTGCATGAGTTGTCATTAGAAGATCAATTTAAATTTACCGCATTTGCAAATAGTTTGTTAAACTTCCTAGTTTATCTTTTATTATTCCCTGTAATTGTTTTGTTTTTAAAACCTTATATTTTCATTGATTTAACACAAGCAAAAACGTATCAATCTAAATGGATTAGTCTTTTTGTTGCAGGTTATTTGTACGTATTAGCTGGCAATATTATTTCTAATGTATTGATAGAGATCATGCAACTCCTTACAAATACACAATCAGATATCGCAATGAATCAAGCCATTATCGTGGAGTCTTTACAAGGCAATGGTGTGATTCTTATGGTGATATCTGCGGTATTACTTGGTCCAATTGTTGAAGAACTTATTTTTAGAAAAGCTATTTTTGGATTATTTAAAAATAATACCATTGCCATGATTGTCTCATCTTTTGCTTTTGGTATCATTCACGTATTGTCTGAACCATCAATCATCGATCTAATAATAAATATCATTCCTTATCTTGTGATGGGGGTTGTGTTTGGATATTTATATATCAAACACGAAAGAAATTTATTCGTTGTTACAATTGTTCATATATTAACAAATCTAATCTCTATCATATCGATATTACTCATTTATTAAGGAGCAATTATGTATCATTTTCAACCAGCAATTTGTTATTCTGGCTACCGTCAAGGTCAAAGTCCAAGAAATTATATTTTTCCATCTGATCAAGAGGTTTTGGAAGATTTAAACCATCTTGAAACCTTTGTTAAACATATACGTATGTATGACACGTCTTATCATGTTAAACAAGTATGCCGTTTAATTCAAACACATCAGATTAATTTAAAGATAATGTTAGGCGTTGAACCTAAGGGGGAATTAGATAATCCTAACTGTCACTTTGGTGGACGTCATACCATAGAAGCCATTGAACATCACAAAATGTTGAATTACCAACAACTTGATGAGATGATTAACATCGCAAAAACTTATAATCAAATTGTGTTTGCAGTCTCTGTAGGGAATGAAAATACATCTGACTGGCATCCTAATCTGATGCCTGAATCTTCTCTTGTAGATCATGTTCATTATGTAAAATCAAAGATTGATAAACCTGTCACATTTTGTGAGGGACAATACTTTTGGTTACACAATAAAGCACTCGCAAATGCAGTGGATGTCATTAGTATTCATTCTTATCCTCAATGGCAATCACTTCATCTACAAGATGCGATTGAAAAAACGAAACACGATATTTTAGAAACAAAAGATGCATTTCCAAATAAACCAATCATCATTACAGAATTTGGTTGGGCGACAAAAGCAAATCATCAAATGATTCTAGATGAAGCAAATGAAACCAACCAAGCTATTTATCTCAATGCAATTTATGCATATTTAAAAGAAATGGATATGTTAGCATATGTATTTGAAGCTTATGATGAAACTTGGAAAGGTTCCGATAATAAAGATGAACAAGAAAAACATTGGGGTATCTTTAATGAAGATCGTACTCCAAAATTATGGCAAAAAGAAAAGCTCAGATTTAAGCTTTCTCATTTAAATAAAGATTGAAATTGATAGTGCATGATATAGTCATGTGCTTTTTTTTGATATTGATCAAAAGGATCCGGATCTTTTAAATCTGTTAATTTCTTGAACATCGCTTTATCTCTATTTAGAACCGCCATAATTTTCGCATATTTTCTAATATGTGCCTCATATGTTGGCATATATTTAAATTCGATAAAAACATGTTGTAACTCTACAAATTCTTTTGCTTCTTCTACTGGTGTGACTTTGAATTTATTCATAACATCCATAAATGCATATGCATGAAGTAACGTACGAATCGCATCCATATTTTGATGTCTGACCGCGATATGAAGTGGTGTGTCATAATCCCTAGAAAGTCCATTTATATCAACATCACACGTAATTAAATAATCAATTAAATCAACACTCGAAGTCATGACAGCATAATGTAATAAATTCAATCGATTATGTGTTTGAATGAAAACCGATTGTTGTTGGTCTTCAACTAAAAATTTTAAGGCGGATAATTTACCATTGAGAACTGCTTCATGAATCGGACTTTTCCCTAATAAATCTTGCTGATAAATCGCACCATTTTCAATAAGCAATCGAATCATTTCGACATGACCAGTCATTGCAGCAATATGTAACGGTGTTTGCCCTAAATCATTGGATTGCCTAACATCTACTTGAAGCCCAATTAATCTTCTTAATAAATCCATCCGTGCACGTCTTATCACTTCAAATAAAACCGTCTCACCTTGATCATCACGTGCTGAGAGTCTCGCCCCGCGAGAAACATAATCTGCTAAAACATCATCTCTGTGGGTTTGAACAGCATAAAAAAGAAGCGTTTTGCCACTCGCATCTTGAGCATGAATGTCACGATATCTAGATTTAATGGTATCTAGAGAACATGTATTTAAATCGTTAATAAGTAAAATAGGTTCAAGCATAATTATATTGTATATGAAAATTAAAAAAAAAAGACAAAAAAAACACACAATTTCTTGTGTGCTTTTTACTTGATCAATTATTTAACTGCTGCTTTTAATAATTTACCAGCTCTGAAAGCAGGTGTATTTTGTGCAGGTACAGTAATTGGTTGACCTGTACGAGGATTTTTACCTTGACGTGCAACACGATGTCTCACTTCAAAAGTACCAAAACCTGTAACAACAACTTTTTCGCCTTTTTGTAAAGTTTCAGATACAGCATTTGTAAATGCTCTTAAAACTTCTTCAGCAACTTTTTGTGTTACTTTAGCGTCGTTTGCTAAAACTGCAATGAGTTCTGTTTTGTTCATAGAATTTCCTCCCTTTAATTTATCTATATTATAGCACCATTAAGGCAAGAATGCAAACTTTCGTGCATATTTTATGAATTTTGTTCTATTTTAACGGTGTGATCGAGTATTTTTTCAACAATTTCATTGATTTTTCGCTTTTTAAAGATGATTTCATAAGCAGCTTCAATGATTGGAAGATTTAATTGGTCTGCTAATTTAAATCGATATAATGCTTCAATGGTTAAAAATCCCTCAATCGTTTGCTTTTCATGTTGTTCAATGGTTTCACGTTCCATACCTTGTCCAATCTTTAATCCTGCTTTAAAATTTCTAGAATGCATAGATAAACCTGTAACGATCAAATCGCCGATGCCAGTGAGTCCTGTCGCAGTGTTTTCATTTCCACCAAAAGCTTTGATAATATGCTTCATTTCATGTAAACCCTTTGTTAGTAAAGCTGCTCTAGCATTTTCTCCGTATTCTAATGCTGTCAGCATACCAGAAACAACCGCAATTGCATTTTTCGTCGCACCGGAAACTTCGCTTCCAATTAAGTCATCTGACATATATAGTCTCATGTAGCGATTATTAAATGCTTTAGCAATGTCTATGCGCTCTGCTACATCAGGTCCTGAACAAACAAGAGATGTTAAATTTCTTTCAATCACTTCTTCTGCATGAGAAGGTCCAGTTAAACTAAAGTAATGATCGATGTGTTGAGATAATTCTTGATGCATGTATTGACTCATCGTAAGCAAATCTGGAAGTATAAATCCTTTAGATACATTAATAAACACCTTTTTGTCTTGTATGATGTGTTTGATGTCAGCTACTAAGCTTTTGAAAAATTTCGTTGGTACCGCAAGTACAACATAATGAGAAAAAGATAAAACGTCTTGTAAACTGTCTGTCACTTTAATGCCATATGGTAATGTCACTTTAAAAAAGGGATGTTGATATTTCTCTAATAACAATCTATGATTTGGATTTTTCTCATAAATCATGAC
>CAXRJA010000032.1:0-2328 GCA_964230965.1 Acholeplasmataceae bacterium
ATTACAATTTCCAGAGTATATGGAGGCATTATCGAGTAAATATGTACTTGTTTCAAAATTTATTGAAGGAATGCCAGTGGATCAACTTTTAAGAGAACATGCGTTATCACAAAAAGACATGTTAGATATTTTTAGATGGCATGGATTTTATATGTTTATTGTTGGTACATTTCATGGTGATATTCACCCCGGTAATATTATTTTTAAAAAAGGTGTTCATACACTTGTCGACACGGGTGCACTCAGCCATGTGTCCACACGTATTCAACAAGGTTTGTTTGAGTTCATGAAAGCATTATCTAGGTATAATTTTAAACTTTGTGCAGAAAAACTTAATGAAATGGCTTCCGTTTCGATATCTGGTAAAAAATACTTACAATTTGAATCTAAGTTATTGGATTTATATAGAAATTTTCCTCACAAAACGGTGAGCGAAGTAAGTTTAACAAAGCAAATGATGTATACAATACGTCTTGGTGTATTATCTGGTATGACGTTTGAAAAAGGTATGTTTCCCATTATTAAGAGTTTGATGTATTTGGATGGTATTGTTTTACAAGGTGCACCAAACATGATCTTAATGGAAGAAATGCGTCAATATATACAATCTTTTGAAGAGGCTCAAAAACATGTCTAACATTGCCATTATTGGTGCTGGTCCAGGAGGACTTGCAGCTGGACTCATCTTGTTGAATCAAGGCCACCAAGTTACAATTTATGAGAAAGATCATCGTGTTGGTGGTCGTTCAAAAAGACTGACATTTGGATCATATCATTTTGACTCTGGTCCAACTTTTTTCATGTATCAACCTATTTTAAGAGAAGTATTCGAACGGGCAAACATTGATTTTGATCAACATCTACAACTAACTTCTTTAGATCCATTGTATACGTTATATTTTAATGATCGTACATTAAAACCATCTGCAGACATCAATCAAACAAAAGATGTATTTGAGTCTGTGTATCCTGGTGCAGGTGATGATTATGTGAAGTGGTATCAAAAACAAACAACGAAGTTTAAGCGCGTTATGCCAATTTTACAAAAGCCATTCCCGAATATTTTTCATTTTTTACGTGCAGATGTATTAAAAGGGGCACCTGTATTACATCCTTTTCAATCAGTTTTTAAGTATTTATCGAAGCTTATACATCATAATGATTTAATACATACCCTTTCATTTCAAGCAAAATATTTAGGTATGGCCTCTTTTGAAGCACCATCGGTCTTTACCATTCTTCCATATTTAGAACACATGGGTGGTCTTTATCATGTTGAAGGTGGCTTAAATCAAGTGAATGAAACGATGGCACAATTATTTATTAAAAATGGTGGCAAGTTACATTTAAATACAAAAGTAGATCGCTTATGGATTGAAAAACGTTCTGTTAAAGGCATCATAAGTGATCAACTGCATCAATCATATGATGATGTGATACTTAACGCAGATTTTGCTTATAGTATGTTAGCAATGACGAAAGATAAAGAAGTAAAAACATACCATCATCAAAAAATAAAGTCAATGAAATATAGTGTCTCTGCATTCATGATGTATTTAGGGTTAGATACAATATTTGATTTTGATCATCATAGCGTCTTTTTCTCTAAAAGTTACGAAGGATATTTAAAACGATTAATGTCAGAATCAAGTGATTTATCGGATATGAGTTTTTATATGCACAACCCATCAAAAATCGACAAAACATTAGCCCCAGAAGGTCATAGTAGTTTATATATATTGGTGCCAGTGCCTAATTTAGATGCAAACATTGATTGGAAAACTGAACAAGATACATTAAAAAAACAAGTGTATGCAACTATTTTAGAAAAAACAGGCATCGATATTACAAAGCATATTCAAATGGAGCAAATCCTTACACCTCAAGAATGGCAAGATGATTTTCATGTCTATAAAGGCGCAGTGTTTAATCTCACTCATGGCTTTAATCAAATGTTACATAAAAGACCACAAAATAAGTTTAAACAACTCAAACATTTATATTTAGTGGGTGGTGGGACACATCCTGGAAGTGGTCTTCCAACCATTTATCAATCTGCAATTATTACATCTCAATATTTGAAAACAAAAAAAGCGTAAACTACGCTTTTTTTGTTTTCCACTTGATATTTAATTGTTCATTGTTATATGTCCATAAGTGATCTTGAAAATGAACATTATTGGCTGTCTTTGTTGCTTTGTTTGGTTTTCTATCACTGACATAATCATAATCTTTTAAAGTACCGTCAATAAGATCAACATAGGTTTGTGTTGATGCCTCTGGGGCGATACCACGTTTGGCTAGAAATCGCCAAAACTTTTGCATCAT
>CAXRJA010000033.1:0-26691 GCA_964230965.1 Acholeplasmataceae bacterium
ACGGACATGAAAACTATCGGCTTTAATTGTTGGGTCTCTAAAGTATCGATAAGTGCTTTCAGTCCATCATCGTTATGTGCAGCATCAAAAATAACATTTGTTCGAACTCTCTCAAATCTAAATGGCATCATTTTGAGTATAGCAAATGGAAATGAAGGTGTATCTTGAATTAAATTGAGCGCAAGATAAGCAAGTGTTAAATTATTTGTTTGATATGAAGGAAATGTGTGTTCTAAAAGGATTGAATCATTTTTTATATATGTTGCTGATACTTCTTTTATGCGGCTTAAAAAGACTGATTTTAAGTGTTTATCTATCGAAGGAGAAAGCAAAACTTGCATCCCTTTTTTTATAATGCCAGCTTGGTGTGTTGCAATATCATAAATCGTAGGTCCAATGATGTCATCATGCTCTAATGATGTAGAAGTAATGATCCCAATTTCTGGTTTTATAACATTCGTCGCATCATGAGCACCGCCAAGACCGACTTCAATAATTGCGTAATCGACTTTTTCTTCACTAAATAACAAAAAAGCGAGCGCGGTATCTTGTTCAAACTCAGTTAATCCTGCACGCATCATTTCACTTTGATAAAACAGATGTTTATCTAGGGTATTTGGTATGCTTTTGTTTTGTATGAGGATATTATCGAATCGTTCCATTGTGTATGGTGAAAAATAATATCCCACATTAAAGCCTAAATGCACAAGCATTTGAGATAAAAAAAATCCTGTAGATCCTTTTCCATTAGATCCACCGATATGAATCGTTTTATACGATAGCTGAGGATTGTCTTTACTATTTAAATATGCTTTAATTGCTACTGTATCCAAAATTATCTCCAATCTATGGGGGTTTTATCGTGTGCTATTAAATACGCATTCGTATCTTTAAATTGTTTTGATGTTAAAAACCCTCTGTAAGCGGATAGGGGGGATGGATGAGACGTCTTAATCACAAAATGTTTTTTATCGATCAAAGATTCAAATTGTTGCGCAAAGCTTCCCCACAACATAAATACAAGATGTGATTTTTCATCAACAATCTTCTTAATTAAATGTTCTGTAAGCGTTACATATGCATCACTTTTATGAGAAAGTGGCTTCCCTTCAATAACACTTAAATACGTATTCCAAAGTAATACCCCTTGATATACATACCTTGATAAATCTCCATTTTCATGGTTGACATCAAATCCATTAGATTTAATTGCCTTGAATATATTTTTTAATGATGGTGGTAAAGGGTGTTTAAGACAACTAAATGCGAGACCATGGGCTTGACCTTGTTGATGATAAGGATCTTGTCCAATAATAACGACTTTTAATTCATCATATGGAAGTATGTCAATAGAGTGATACCTAAAATCTTTTGGAGGAAACACATTAAAACAAGCTTCATCTTTAGAAACTTGATATAATATGTCTTTCATATATTCTGCTTGAAGTTGTTGATGTAACCATTCTTTTAATGTCATTAATTCTATTATATACGAATAAAAAAAAGAGACAAACATGTTGTCTCTTTTTTATTATTTAATAAATGATGCAAGTTTTTTAACAGTTCTTACAAGTTGAGATGTATAACTCATCTCGTTGTCATACCATGCAAGTACTTTTACGAGTTGTTTTCCATTCGCCTCAACAATTTGAGTTGCTAATGAATCGAATAATGATCCATAAGATGTACCGATAACATCAGAAGATACGATTGGATCTGTTAAGTATTTTAATGTTTCGCTTTCTTGAGCTTTAACTGCAGCATTGACTTCTTCCTTAGTCACTGGTTTTTGTAGTTCAACTGTTAAATCTACAATAGACCCTGTTAATGTTGGCACACGTAATGCAGTCCCATCTAAACGCCCCTTTAATTCAGGAATAACAAGTCCAATTGCTTTTGCTGCACCAGTAGATGTAGGAACAATATTAAATGCTGATGCACGTCCACGTCTTGCGTAGATACCTTTTTTATGTGGTCCATCAACATTTGCTTGATCAGCTGTTAATGCATGCACAGTTGTCATAAATCCTTTTTCAATGCCAAAGGCATCATTCAATGCTTTTGCAACAGGGGCTAAACAGTTAGTAGTACAAGATGCACCACTAATAATATCTTCATCACCAGTCAAGATATCATCATTTACGTTGAATGCAACAGTTTTAACATTTCCTTTTGCTGGAGCACTAATAACAACTTTCTTCGCTCCAGCTTCTAAATGCCAACCTGCTTTTTCTTCATCTGCAAAAAATCCAGTACATTCTAATACAACATCTACTTGTAATGCTTTCCAAGATAATTCTTTAGGATCTCTAATTGCAGAAATAGGGATAGATTTTCCATCAACTACTAAATTAGATCCTTCATAACTTACACTGTCAACTTTAAAGCTTCCTTGTGCAGTGTCATATTTTAATAAATATGCAAGTGTTTCAGCATCTGTTAAGTCATTGATTCCAACAACATCAAATTGTGGATCTTGAGCTAACAAACGAAAAGCGAGACGACCGATACGGCCAAAACCATTAATTGCGACTTTTATAGCCATAATATTTTATTTCCTCCTCGAAATTTTTACCATTTATATTCTATCATAGGTGAAAGATTATTTCTACAAACAATATCAAAAACAGTTTCTGTAAACGTTTTAATGATTCGGATTTTTCTCATGTTGTTTGTTATAATATTTATATGAGAGGAAATACGTTATGAATCACAATCATGAACTTGAATTTAAAACAATTATTTCAAAAGATCATTATCACCATTTATTGGATAACTATGTCCTAAATGATAATATTTTTCTTCAAACAAATTATTATTTTGATACAAATGATTTATTGTTATCTTCTCAGTCAATTGTCTTAAGAATTAGACAAAAAGGAGATCGTTTTTATAAATTAACTGTGAAAAGTCAACAAAAAGGCAATGCTTTTGAATCTCATTTACTACTTAATGTGATTCAAGCAAATAAGATGATTCAAGAAGGATTTTCAGTAGAAAAATTTTTCCCAAACATACATGCTCAAGTACATTTCATTGCTTCTATTGATAATTATAGAGCTTCAATGCCTTACCAGGAAGGTATCATGTATGTTGATCGATGTGAGTACTGTGGTACAGTCGACTATGAATTAGAATTTGAAGTCACAGATTATGATATAGGTGCTAATCAATTTGATACGTTTCTAAATGAACACGATATTCCAAAATTAGCAACTCGAAGAAAAAGTGATCGTGCATTTAATTGTAGTATAGAAAATAAAAAATGACCTTTTGAGGGTCATTTTTTTAAGATGAAAATTCTTCGTTTTGCATTTCTTCAAAATAGCGTTTTAATGCTGTTTGATAATCACATGGTTTTGAATCAGGACAATCATTTCCCATGATAAGTTCTCTTAAACGTTTTGGAATGAATACACGAATTTCTTCTTCATTATATCCGACTTGCATTTTTTCACCATCTAAAATAATTGGACGTTTTAGAACCGATGGATGCTCAATGATGAATTGTTTTAATTCACTCATTTTCATATCTTCTACATCCAAAGACTCTTCTTTAAATATTTTTGATCGTGTAGAGATGATATCTTCAAATCCATTTTCTGCATTCGATAACATGCTATCAATATCTTCTATCGTGATGCGTTGACTAAATAAGTTTATTTCATTATATTTAATTTTGTGATCATCTAACCATTTTTTCGCTTTCCGACAAGACGAACAACTCGGTGTTGTGAAGATTGTAATCACGTCTTCCTCCTTAAGAGATAGGTTTTATCCTATAGCACTATATAGGTTATCTAACTTACCTGCTTAGTCATTATATTACGTGATATCAAGTGATGCAACCTTATTTTGACATTTTTGTAACAAATTACATATTTTTTCATTGTTTTTTTCATTGTTTAAACCTTAATTTGTTATAATAAAGTAAGTTATTCGAAAGGACACACTTATGTCAACATGGAATTTAAGTCCATTTTATGAAAATGAAGCATTATGGGATGAAGATTTTTTAAAATTTAAAAACGCTGTAGAAACTTTATCTACATTTAAAGGAACATTAGACACCCAAAAAGGATTAAAGGCTTTTTATGAGTTTGAAGAAACATTAACAAAAAAATTTTATCGTTTATACGGTTATATTCATTTAAAAAGTGATTTAAACTTAAAAGATCAACAACTTCAAGCGAAAACACAACAACTGATGGCTGTTATTTCTAAAGTAAATCAGTTATCCTCTTTTGTAAGTCCTGAACTCATTCGACTTGGTAAAGAACATGTGATGCAATTACTTGAAGGAGATGAATTTTTATCTACGTATCGTTTTCCTTTAGAAAAATTATTTCACCAGCAATCTTATGTCTTGGACGAAAAATCTGAAGGTTTACTTGCTAACTTTTCACCAACAAGACGTATTCCTTCATCATTGCATCAAGCATTAGCAATTATTGATAGAACCGATGAAGAAGTGATTTTTAGTGATGGTACAAAGAAAAAAGTTGGTTCATCTAATTGGACATCTCTCATCGGTGAATTAGACAATCCTGAAGACAGAAAAAAAGTCTTCGAAGCAACTTTTAGACGATACGAACAAAATAAATCTGCATTTGCAGCAACGTATCAGCTTGTTTTGATGAATTTAAAAGCCAATGTTCAATCAAGAGGGTATGCTTCCTCTTTAGAAGCTGCTTTACATGGTAACAACATTCCAACATCTGTTTTTCATAATTTAAAAGATGTCGCATACGAAAACACAGATCCTATTAAACGCTACATTGCGATTCGTAAAAAACATTTAAATTTAGAGGCATACCATACTTATGATCGATTTTTACATTTAGTAAAAGATACCAATAAATATCCTTATGAAGAGGCAAGACAACTATTTTTCGACGCTTTAGAATTTTATGATGACGAGTTTAGAAATAATCAAATAGAAGCTTTAGCTGATGGATATGTTGATGCTTATCCAAAAGACGGTAAGCGTACAGGTGCCTATTCTTCTGGATTGTACGGATTCCACCCTTACATTCTTCTTAATCATGATGATACGTTATCGTCAGTCATGACACTTGCGCATGAGGCGGGGCATTCTGCACATACGATTTTTGCGAACAAAGCGCAGCCTATGGCAATCGCAGATTATACTATTTTCGTTGCTGAAATTGCATCAACGTTTAACGAACAAGTGTTACAAGATCACTTAATCAAAATTGCGAAAACCAAAGAACAAAAGATTGTATTATTAGAAACAGCCATCAATCGTATTATGGCAACTTTCTATCGTCAAACACTATTTGCGACTTACGAGTTTCTAGCAAATGAAAAAGCAATGAATGGTGAACCTATCACTGCTGAATCATTATCGAAAATCATGATCGATCTGTATCAACATTATTATGGTTTAGATATTACGAAAGAAGTTTATAAACCTTATGTTTGGGCTTATATTCCACATTTATTCCACACACCATACTATGTATATCAATACGCAACATCTTACAGTGCATCCTTTAAAATTTATAGTGATGTTAAAAACGGTGTGCCGAATGCAATGGAAAATTACAAAGCAATGCTGAAGTCAGGTGGCAGTGCTTATCCAGTCGATCAAGCAAAACTTGCAGGTGCAGATTTAACGAAAAAAGAAACCTTCACTGCTGTTGTCACTAGATTACATGAATTATTAGATGAATTAGAGGCAGCACTAGAAGAATAGGAGATGTATGAGATTAGTATCTGGCATTAAACCTACTGGTGGTTTAACATTAGGAAATTATATCGGTGCCATTCAACAATTTGTTCAACTTCAAGATGAATTAAAAGATGCTGAATTCTTTATTTTTATTGCGGACTTACATGCTATCACAACACCAATTGAAAAAGCATTACTCAAAAAAAATATAAGAGATATTGCTGCATTATATATTGCATGTGGTTTAGATCCACAACGTGTCACTTTATTTGTTCAGTCTGAAATATCAGAACATAATCAGTTGGCATATGTCATGGAATCCACTGTATATATGGGTGAACTTGAGCGAATGACACAATTTAAAGATAAACGTCAAAAACAAACAGAAGGAATACGTGGTTCTTTATTTACATATCCGGCACTCATGGCAGCAGATATTTTATTATATGATGCGGATATAGTTCCGGTTGGTGAAGATCAAAAACAACATCTAGAACTGACAAGAGATTTAGCAACACGTTTTAACAATACTTATGGAGACACTTTTATTGTGCCAAAAGGATACCAGCCTAAAACAGGTGCGAAAATCAAATCACTTACTGATCCTACGAAAAAAATGGATAAATCTTCAAAAAATCAAAAGTCGTATATTTTGTTGCTTGATGATTTGAATCAAGTTAAAAATAAAATTAAATCTGCTGTGACAGATTCCGAAGCTAAGATATATTTTGATGCTGAAAATAAACCAGGTATTTCCAATTTGTTAACAATCGATGCTTCATTATTAAAAACAACTATTGAAGAACGTGTTAGCCACTATAAAGATATGAATTATCAAGACTTCAAACTATGTGTTGCAGATCATGTTGTTGCAGCATTAAAACCGATTCAAGAAAAATATCATGCACTTATAAAAGATCCCTCATTAGATGCCATTTTAGATACTGGTCGAGATCAAGCAAAAATGATTGCACATAGAAAACTTCAAAAAGTATATAAGAAAATTGGATTTCAAAGATAAAAAAAACATCATACGATGTTTTTTTTATCTTTTTATGTGAATGTGGTCAATTAAATTTGTGACTTCACCATCGAATTGTGCATATGTTTTTTTTGTTGTAGATATGTTAATTTCCTGTGTTTGATAAAACTCTACATATGATTTAAATATTTTATGCCATCCCAAATAGATTGTCGGAAAAATAATAAATAATAACCATTTTGGACAATCTTTAACGACAACGACTTCTAGCGTTTTAGAAGATCTGCTCGCGTTGGGTGCAATTTTCATCCCACCGCCAAAATATGCGCTATGCATCACTGCAACTAACCAGGTTTTTTTAATCTCTAAATGTTGATCTTGCATCTTCAAGGTCATATGAATAGGTTGAAATGATGCTAATCCTTTAAGTGTTGCTTTAAAAAATCCCAATTTTGATTTCTTTATTCTACTCTCGTCAACAATGTGTCCAACATAACCATCTAATCCTATACCAACCCCATTGATAAAATATTGTTTTTTATCTTTATGGACTACATGTGGTAAATCCATGAGTGATTGTTTGACTGAAATCAATGTATCTTTAGATTTTAAGCTTCGTAAAAAATCATTTCCTGTACCCGCTTGAACCATCGTAACATCTTGAGATACATGGTGAACATTAATGGTGTTCACAAGTTGATGTAATGTCCCATCACCACCTACAATCACAAACCGATCCGTTGACTTGAATTGTTCTAAAAAACCATCGGTATCCCCAATAGTTAAAACATTTTTTAAAACGACAGCATCCCCTTGATTACGAATCATCATCTCAATTTTATGAAGTAGTTTTTGATTGTTTCCTAAACGAGATTTAGGATTATATAAAATAATTGTCATTTAATTTAAAATAATAAGTCCGTATTTCTTCTTTCCTCTTCTTAAAACAATAAATCGATCATAAAATGCATCTTTAACTGTGAATTGATACTCAGGATCTGTAAGTTTCATACCATTCATTGAAATCGCTTGATTAGAAATAAACTCTCTTGCTTCTCTTTTAGATGAAGCCAAACCTAATGCAATCAATGCCTCCATGATATCGGTTATTTCTGAAACATCTAACACTTGTTTTAAAACAAGAAAATCTGCTTCTGATAAATCATCAAAACTACCTGAAAAAAGTGCACGTGTAACTTTTTCAGCTTGCAGAAGACCTTTTTCACCGTGAACCATGGAAACAACTTCTTTTGCTAGCGTCTTTTGAGCGTGTCTTTTATGAGGTGCTTGTTGATGTTTTTCCATGATTGTATGAATATCTTCATTTGTAAGCAATGTCAACATATTTAAATAATTTAAAACATCTGCATCACTTGCGTTTAAGAAATATTGATACAGTTCATATGCAGAAGTTAATGTATCATCTAACCATAGCGTTCCTGATTCAGATTTTCCAAATTTTGTCCCATCTGATTTCAATAATAATGGTGATGATAGTCCAAGAGCTTGAGATTCTTGGTGTGTTTTTCTAATAAGTTCTAAACCAGTCGTGATATTTCCCCATTGATCCGATCCACCAAATTGAATTTTACATTGAAGATGATCATATAAATGTAAGAAATCAATCGCTTGGATAAGCATGTATGAAAATTCAGTATAAGAAATACCCGTTTCTAATCGTTTAGAAACGGTATCTTTTGCAAGCATATAATTAATTGAAAATTGCTTCCCATAGTCTCTTAAAAACCCAATCATATCAATATTTTTAACCCAGTCATAATTATTGACATAAGTGGCATTTTCGCCTAAAAAATGTTTCAGTTGTTTTTCAATTTTTGAAGCATTTTCTAAAGATGCTTCTAGGGTCAACAATTTTCTTTCTGATGTTTGTTTAGGATCGCCAATGAGGCCTGTTGCACCTCCGATCAAAACAATTGGGTGGTGTCCATATGATTGCAGTAATTTCATTCGAACAATTTGAACGAGATGTCCAACTGTTAGTGATTGTCCAGTTGGATCAAATCCACAGTAAAATGTCGTTTTCTCATTGTCTAATAAAGACGTGGCAAGTGATTCATCTGAAACGTCTTTAATCATATCTCTTTGTTGTAGTGTTTTGTATAATGACATATTATTTTGTACTTTCTCTTTTCACGATAAAATGTGGTAGTGATATACGTATGTTTTCAACTTCTTGATCATTCATTAATTTTGTTAGTAATCTCATCGATACAGCACCAATATCATACACTGGAATATCTAATGAAGTTAACATTGGTCTAGATAAAGTTGCATATTTTGTATTTTGGAATCCAGCAACAGCAATGTCTTTAGGTACTTCTCTATCATTTTGAAAGGCAACATTCATAAATGACACCGCAATCGAATCTCTTACACCAATTGCAGCATCGACTTTTTTGTCGGCAAAAAATGAAGAAAAATGTTGTCGATTGACACTCGTATCACCGCTGGTTCTAAAGATTTTTGGGTCTAGAGATGCCTATTCCATTGCTTTAATATAACCTGCTTCTTTTTTCTCATTTACAGAGTATCTTCTTGCAGTAGATAATAAGTAAATGTTTTTTCTATTGTCTGCAATGAGTTCTTTTGTAAGTTCATAACCTGCTTTTTCATAATCAATCGATACTACAGGTGTCTCTTCATCTTCCGTTACAACATTTGCAAAAACATACGGAATATTGTTTTGATCAAATATACGTTTCACATCTGATACACGTTTATCAGAAAGTTCATCGTTTAAGTATAAAATGCCATCGACTTGTTCAGAAACGATTTTTTGAACAGAGTCAATCACATCCATATCTTCATGAATGGCAAAAATTTTAATTGAATATTGATATTTTAAGGCAATATCTGAAATACCTCCGAGCATTTCAGAAACAGATGCACGCGTGATATCAGAAATCACAACACCGACTGTTGTTGTTTTTCTACTTGCAAGTCCTCTTGCAATGACGTTTGGACGGTAACCTAACTCTTTAATCACTTTAAGAACGCGTTCTCTTGTATCCTCTTTTACTTTTTCAGGATTATTTAATACACGTGACACAGTTGCAAGTGAAACACCTGCTGCAATTGCGACGCTATATATCGTTGCTTGTGGCATAATAACACCTCTTTCAATCGTCATTATAACACATTGTGAAAAGGCTTTCAATTGAAATATGAAAATTTTTCATTCATTTTCATAAAAAAAGAAACGCTTATGCGTTTCTTTATCTTTGACCTTTTTCTTTAATACGAGAAGCTTTAGCAGAAAGTGTTCTAATGTATCCAAGATTTGCACGACGTACTTTACCACGTCTAACGACCTCAATATGATCAATGGTTGGTGCATGTACTGGAAATGTACGTTCAACACCAATACCATAAGAAATTTTTCTAACAGTAAAGGTTTCTGAAATGCCTCCACCTTGTTTTTTAATCACGAGTCCTTCAAAAATCTGAATACGTTCTCTAGAACCTTCTTTAATCAATACCGCAACTTTTACAGTATCTCCAGCTGCGAAAGTTGGTACTTCTTTCATATACTTTTTTGTAATTGCGCTTAATAACGCTTGTCCTTTTAATGTTGCCATGATAGACCTCTCTTTTATAATATCGTGTTCATGTTTGCCAGCGGACCACGTATGTGAGACATGCTTTTGTATTATATCAAATGCTTGTCTTGGTTTCAAGTTTTATTTTTTTAATAAATCAGGACGTTTTTTTTGTGTGACGACTTGTTTTTGTTCTTCACGCCACTTCTTTATGTTTGCATGATGTCCTGACAATAAAATTTTTGGTACATCGAATCCTTGATAAGATTCTGGTTTTGTATATTGTGGATGCTTAAGCACCCCATCAAACAAACTATCTTCTTTCACAGATGCTTCCATGATGACATCAGGAATAAGTCTAACAATTGCATCCGTAATAAGCATTGCAGGTATATCGCCATTGGTTAGCACGACGTCTCCAATCGATAACTCACCATCAATGATATGTTCGATACGAGCATCCACACCCTCATAATGTCCACAAATGAGAATGATATGACTAAATGTTGCCATTGCATTTGCAGTTTCTTGAGTAAAAGTCTTTCCTTGTGGCGATGTAAGAAATACTTTTGTTTCTTGTTTTCTAAGTGCTTGCACTGCATCATATATTGGTGGAAATTGCATTAACATGCCAATACCACCACCATATGGTGTGTCATCAATTTGACGATGTTTGTTATGTGCATAATCTCTCAAATCGTGTGTGTTAATGGTTACTTTACCATCTTTAATCGCACGATGAATAATGGATGTTTCTAAGAACTTTGCATAAAAGTCAGGGAAAATCGTCAGTATATCTATAATCATAATAATCCCTCAATTACTTCTATCACGATACGGTCATCTAAAACTTCTTTTATGAATGCGTCTACAAAAGGAATCAGTTTCAACTTCCCGTTCACCTCAATTTCAATCAAATGTCCTTGAGGTACTTCTCTTAAGTATTTAACAACCCCAATTAAATGCCCATGTGTATCATAAACATCTTTACCTATAATATCAGAGTAATGAACACCTAAGTTATCTTGTTCTTTGTCTTTTATATAAATTTCTTGATCTTTAAGTGTTAAAGCCTCATCCATGGTATGGATTTGTTTAAACTTTACAATCAAGCGATCATGCTGATGTTTGATGTGTTCAATATCATATGTTTGGTGATTAATTATCACTTTGGTATTTACATGGAAACGATCATAATCACTTAAGTTTTTAACTTTAAGCTCTCCTCTAACCCCATGTGTTGTTGTGACATATCCTATGAGATACATTATAGAGAATATGAGTCGATATCTAAATGTACACGTTTGCCATCTTTAGATGCACCTGCATACAAAATTGTACGTATTGCACTTGCAATCTTTCCACCTTTTCCAATGACTCGACCTAAGTCCTTTTCATTCACAAGTAGTTGAATATTAAGCTGAGTGTCCTCTTCAGCTAATATTTTAACTAATACATCATCAGGATGAACAACAAGTGGCGTCACAATATGTTTGATTAATTTTTCAAAATCTGTTGCCATAAGTCATCCCCCTTTTATGGATTGAGTACGTTATGCTTCTTAAATAAACTCTTTACAGTATCAGTTGGTTGTGCACCATTTTTCATCCAATGTCCAACTTTAGATGCATCGATATTGACATTGCCGTTAATTGGATCATACGTACCTAGAATTTCTAAGAATTTTCCGTCTCTTGCACGTTTTGAATCACTTGCAACAACACGATAGTATGGACGTTTGTGATTTCCAAAACGTTGTAAACGTAATTTAACCATAAAATTCCTCTTTTCTTTTGTTTTATTCCCTTATATTATACCTATAAAAATAAAAGTGTCAAGTATAAATACTTAACACTAGAAATTCAAGCTTTCATCGAATGTTTTAGATGTTTCAAAGAATTTAAATCCTTTTGTATATCGTAAAGCTTTTCTCACTTTATGTTCTAACTCTTTGTCCATATATAATACAGCATAAGATAATTTTTTTGAGATGTAAGCAACATCCACATGTAATTGTTCTAATTTTTTTAGTACTTGGTTGCCACGATAGTAAACAACATAAGACATTCTATTAGTGTATGCCATAATGGCCTCCTTATAATTTTATATGTTATCCATGATTACTTTTTATATTATAACAAAATATCATATCAATTCAATGAATATTCATCTTTATGATAAGATAATGAAGAGACGAGGTATTTTAGATGATAACAATGAAAGATGTGATTCGAGAAGGTCACCCTAATTTAAATAAAGTAAGCGATCCCGTGAAGATTCCTCTTTCCAATGAAGATAAAAAACTCTTGGTGGATCTTTTTACCTATGTGAAGCATTCAACAGATGAAGCGATGCTTGAAAAATATGATTTACGACCTTCTGTTGGAATTGCAGCACCTCAAGTCAATGTTTTAAAAAGAATGTTTGCCATTCATGTTCATGATGTGGATGGCACCTTATACTCATATATGATTGTGAATCCTACAATCAAACAAAAAAGTTCAAATCTTATCTATTTGCCTGGTGGAGAGGGCTGTCTAAGTGTTGATAGAGAAACAGAAGGATTAACACCTAGACATGAATCTATTACACTTGAAGCATTAAGATATATCAACGAAACAGATACACTATCACCGATCACACTACATTTACATGGTTATATCGGCATTGTTTTTCAACATGAATTTGATCATTTAAATGGTATTTTATATACTCAAAAACTTTTCTTAGACTTACCTTCAGCAAAACCAGCATTTGAATTAACTCAAGTTGAAAATGATGGATAATACATCCAATTGATTTTGATAGATGTCGATTAATTCGACATCTTTTTTTTCATCAATTTTAAGACGCTCTTTTATTAACTGATAAGATTTCAACTCTTTTTGTCTTAAAAATCTAAATACACCTTGACTTTTTTTATGTAATCTTTCGATATATTTTGAATATTCTGGTTGACATAAAATATCACCTTTGTAATTGTTTTTTATCATAAGTTTAAAGAGTTTGATTAAATCCGCTTGACCATACCCAATAAGTTCTGGGTCATATTTTGTCGAGATATCATGCGCAACAACGCATCCAATATATTTACTCAAAGCTTTATATTGACTTAAGACTGAGCCTTTGTTGATTTTTACAAATGTTGGATCAAATACGATAGATATGTGTGTGGCTTTCGTGTGCTTAAAAAGTTTTAAAAACAACGGATACGGTTGATCCTCTTTAGGATAAATCCATAAGCTTAACTTTTGCTTGCTTATTTTTTTTTGTAACAGTTGCATATATTTTAACAACTGAGAATGTGCAAGTATATCAACTGTTTGAAATCTTATGATGATGATCTCTAAATGACTTTTGGCATGTTGTTTCAATAGTAAATCTATGATTTCAAAATTCAATGTCTCTATCATGTTATTATGAATGTCAACTTCTAAAAAGAATGTATACTCATGATGTGTGGTTTCATCAGAAAAATGACCCCATTTTACAAAAGGATATTGATTTTTTAAGTCTTTTTTTTGTGATGAAGTTAAATCTTTTCCTAAACTATATATGTTCATCATTGCTCCGATAATGTATACATTAATATAGATCCCGCTACAGAAACATTTAGAGAATCTACACCTGAAGTAGGAATATGAAGTATGATATCTGTTAACGCAATTAAATCATTAGAAATACCATGACCTTCATTCCCTAATATAAGTGCAATAGGATGTTGTGGTTTTAGTTGTTGTTTTTGCTTAAGATGAGATGAAGCAACAATCGTATACTGTTGATGCTTTAATGTTTCAATGGACTCTTTTAAAGAGCATATCTCAATTTGTACATGGAATATCGACCCTTTAGACGTACGAATGGAAAGTTCATGAAACGGGTCTACCGATGATTTATTAAGCATGATTTTATGGAATCCAAACGCATGAGCACTTCTAATGAGTGCACCTAAATTTCTAGGATCTTGTATCGTATCACACATTAAAATATTGCCTTTATATTCTAATACTTCTTCTTTTAAAGATACGATTGCCCCAATCGGTTCTTTCATTTCATAATCTGATAATACGTCCATTAATTCTTTTGATAGTACAAGGTTTTTTCCATGTGGAAAAGTAGAAATTACCTGAATTACTTGATTTGTTTTTAATGCTTCTTCAACAATATCATGACCAAAAATCAATGCCTCTTGATATTGATTTCTATATTTAGCTTTTTTGAGTTTTAATAGCCTTTTAAATGTTTCATTTTGTTTAGAAGTAATCATATGTTCTCCAATTCTTATTGTATCACAAGATAAATGGACTCGTGTTATAATATTCTAAGGTGATGATATGAATAATCAATTACTTGAAACAGCAAAAATTTTAATACAGGATCATCCAACGCAAATATCTGTTTATGCAAATATTGCATCACTCATTTATGGTGCCTTATCAAATTTGAATTGGGTAGGGTTTTATTTAAATGATGGCAATCGATTGATTTTAGGGCCTTTCATGGGTAAACCTGCAACAACAGAAATCCCATTTGAACGTGGTGTTTGCGGGGAGTGCGTACGAAAAAAAGAAACTGTTTATGTTCCTGATGTCCATTTACATCCAGATCATATTGCATGTGATGCTACATCTGAAAGTGAACTTGTAATTCCAATGATCGCGAAAGGTAAACTTTTAGGTGTATTAGACATCGATAGTCCTAAAAAAGATAGGTTTGATCAAGAGACCATCTCAACACTTGAAAAAATTGTCGAAGAATTAGTCAATGTCGTTGACAATATTCCTTTTTTCAAGTAGAATAATCATTGTCGGTAAAAGCAGGTACAACTTTTTTTATGAAAAGATTTTCTTCCGCGGCGCCCGTAGTAGCTTATGGTCTGCTTCATAAGTGAAAAGAATTAGAAAATCCCACAAAAAAAGAAGTATACTTTACCTAAAAAAATTGGAGGTAATGTTATGTCAAGATTTAGAGGATCGACTTGGAAAATTTCAAGACGATTAAATTATTCAATTTCTGAAACAGGAAAAGAATTAAAGAAACGTCCATACGCGCCTGGTCAACATGGTCAGCGTCGTACAAAATTATCAGATTATGGACTTCAGTTACAAGAAAAACAAAAAGTACGTTTTACTTATGGATTATCTGAAAAGCAATTCCGTAAAACATTTAATGAAGCAGGTAAACTTCCAGGAAGACATGGTGATAACTTCATTGTCTTACTAGAATCTAGATTAGATAATATTGTGTATCGTCTTGGACTTGCAAGAACTCGCGCACAAGCGAGACAATTAGTCAACCACGGTCACGTCTTAGTAAATGGTAGTAAAGTAGACATTCCATCTTATCGATTAACACCTGGTCAAAAAATACAACTTAGAGAAAAATCTAAAAATCTAAAAGTTGTTGAAGAAGCTTTGGAAAACACATATCGCTCATTTGAATTTGTTTCTTATGATGAAAACAAAAAAGAAGGTATCTTTGTTAGACGCCCTGAGCGAAAAGAAGTTCTTCAAGAAGTGAATGAACAACTTATTGTTGAATACTACAATAGATAAAAATAAAAAGTCTGAATTTGATTCAGACTTTTTTTATTATTTATTTCAAAGCTGCTTGAACAAGTTGTAAGTAACTTTGTGGATCAAGTGATGCACCACCAATGAGTGCACCATCAATATCTGACATTGATAACAATTCATCTATATTTCCAGGTTTCACTGATCCACCATATAAAATACGAATGCCTTCTGAAACAGAAGTGTCATATAACATCTCAATGGTGTGACGAATAAATGCGATGGTATCATTTGCCTGTTCTTTTGTTGCAGTTTTTCCGGTACCAATTGCCCATATTGGTTCATATGCAACAATTGTTTTTAATGCATCTTCTTTGGGAATTCCTTTGAACGCCTCTGTGATTTGTTCTTTAACAAATGCATTTGTTTGGTTAGATTCTCTTGTTTTTAGAGATTCACCCACACAAATAATTGGTGTTATCTGATGTTTTAGTGCTTGCTTTGTTTTAGCATTGATCATTGCATCATCTTCATAAAAATACTGACGACGTTCTGAATGCCCTAATACAACATACTCAACACCATAAGATGTTAACATAGTGGCAGATATTTCTCCTGTATAAGCACCTTCATCAAATTGAGACATATTTTGTGCCCCAATTCGTAAGTGCTCGTCTTCTCTTTTTACTAAATCTCTTAACATAATAGATGGTGCACAAATAACAGTTTCCACAGAATCTCGCTCTGGAGTGAGTTTTGCAACTTCATAAATGAAACTTAATGCTTCATCTCTTGTTTTGTACATCTTCCAGTTTCCAGCAATTACTCTTTTTCTCATTATCCTAAAATACCCGAAACGTCTTTGATAGCTTCTTCAGCCCTTGTGCCACGTGCAATGATGCGAACATTCTCTCCATGAGGTACAGCCAGTGACATTAATGCTAAAATTGACTTTAAGTCAACGACTTTATCTTGGTAATGTAACTCTATATCCACATTATATTTTGAAGCAGCTTGTACAACTTTCGCAGCTAAACTTGCATGTAATCCTGTTGTTGATTTAATCATTATTTCTTTTTCCATAATAATATCCTTTCTATTAAAAGGTTGGTGGTGTTGATATCCACATAACCTTGCATGGATGGTTTGAATGATTGACTAAGTAATGTTCTTGATTCGCTAAGTAATAAAATGTTTCCCCTTTTTTAAGAATATATTTTTTTTTATTAAGGTAAAGGGTGACGACACCTTCTAGTACATAACCGAACTCTTCACCAGGATGTGGTTGATCGATATTTGATTGACCACCTGGTAATAATTTTATCATGATTGGTTCCATTTCATATTTGACTGCATTGGGTACAATCCAGTAAATTGTATGATTAAGAACATCATCATCTTTTTCATAAAAGTCTTCTTCTTTAAAAGTAACTACTTGGTCACTTTCTTTAGAAAAGAACTCATGAACATCTGTTCCTAGCACCTCTAATATATTAAAGAGTGTTGACATGGAAGGCGATGTTTTATTATTTTCCAATAATGAAATGTATCCTTTTGTAAGTTCTAAACGTGAGGCTAACTCTTCCTGAGTTAAGTTATTGCCTAAACGTAATGCTTTAAGTTTTTTCCCGACATCCATTATTTGTCATCAACACATGCAATACCAGGTAATACTTTACCCTCTAAGTACTCAAGTGAAGCTCCACCACCAGTGGAAATATGGGCAAAATCTTTTTCGTATCCAAATTGAATCACCGCGGCAGCAGAATCACCACCACCAATGATTGTGGTAACAGAATCTTTGAGATCAACTAATTTTTTAGCAAATCCTTTTGTGCCTTCAGCAAATCTTGGAAATTCAAAGACACCAAGAGGTCCATTCCAAATCACTGTTTTGGCTTGCTCAATATATTTAAAATAAGTTTTTAATGTTTCTGGTCCAACATCCATACCCATTTCATCACTTGGGATAGCTGATTTAGAGCGCACATTTCTTTCTGATTCAGGGTCGAAGTCTTTTGCAGTCACAACATCTGTACCTAAAACAATTTTACCTTGCGCCAATTCTAATAACTCTAATGCTAAATCGACTTTATCTTTTTCAACTTTGGATAAACCAACATCAAAGCCTTGTGCTAAATAAAATGTATATGCCATAGCACCAGTAATAATTACATAATCAGCAACTTCTAAAAGTTTTTTAATAACATTGATTTTATCTGAAACTTTCGCACCACCTAATACAGCAACAAGTGGTCTCTCTGGATTTGCAATGGTATCTCCGATGAATTTAATTTCTCTTTCCAATAAAAATCCTGCAACTGAAGTTTCAATATATGTCGAAATACCTACATTAGACGCATGAGTACGGTGTGCAGTTCCAAATGCGTCATTAACAAATACATCTGCAAGTGATGCCCAGTATTTACCTAATGCAGCATCATTATTAGATTCTTTTTTACCATCGATATCTTCAAATCGGGTGTTTTCAAGCATGACCACTTGACCATCTTTAAGACTTTCAATGGCTTCTTCTACTTCTTTACCTCTTGTAAAAGGGACAAATTGAACTTCTAAGTTTAAATGTTGTGATAACCTTTTTGCAACGGGTGCTAATGTATTATTTTTCTTATCTTCTTCTGTTTTAACACGTCCTAAATGAGAGAGTAATATTAACTTACCACCTTGATTCGTAATATATCTTATAGAATCTAAAGCAGCAACGATACGGTTTTCATCACTAATTTCGCCGTTTTGCATCGGGACATTGAAGTCGACGCGCATAATGATTTTTTTGCTTTTTAATTGTACGTCAAGAATGGTTTTTTTAGCCATGACCAATTCTCCTTTATCTTGTTTTTCCAAAAGAATTATACCACATATTCAAGATATCTTTAAATATCCTCAAATGAAAATGTTTTCTAATAATTTTGTGTGGATTTGATTTGCATTCTCAATCATTTTTTTTAAATATTTACATGTTTTTTGAACAACAATACTGTCCTTATCAAATTTGATTTCACACATCCCGTGGTAATGATTCAGAGATTCAATCGCAACTATATTGACGGCAATATTATATGTATTTCTCAATCCAAAAATGACAATGAGTGTCGTGTGTGCATTGATAAAAATTGGTGTGTGATATGTGTTTCCATGCATGACTTTGTAATGTTTTTTGTAACTGATAAGATCATTGTAACAATGACTTAGCATCGAATTGATGACATGTGTCATATGGCGTTTTACTATTTTCTCAGATTGCGTTGTATAAAGCGTTGTATGAGGTTTATCATAAATCATATAATTTAGCATATTCTATAAAAAAAGAAGCTTATTTAGCTTCTTTTTTGACTGCTTTTGAAGGTTTAATATCGGCATTTGGATCGATCAAAAGTACTTGTTCTGTTTGAGGATCAAAGAAATGTGATTTATTCATATCTAACGTAAGTTTTAATTTGTCGCCAATATGAATATTTGTTCTTGCATCCACTGATGCACAAATATTTGATTCATGTACTTGCGTATAAATATTTGTCTCAGCACCAAGTAATTCTGCAACATCCACAACAATATCTAAAACGGCGTTTGGATATGCTTTCATAACAACTTGATCATCATGAATATCTTCAGGACGAATACCTAAAACAACATCTTTTTCAATCATTTTGTGGAATTTAATAATCTCAAATTTATCTTGAGGAAGTTTAATCGTATGTTTTCCTGCAGTAAAGATACCTTCTTTATTTACGCGTCCATGAATGAAGTTCATAGGTGGTGTACCAATAAAGCCAGCAACAAACATATTGTTTGGGTTATCATAAATTTCTTTAGGTGAACCTACTTGCATGATATAACCATCTTTCATAACAACAATACGACTCGCCATTGTCATCGCTTCAATTTGGTCATGGGTTACATAAATGGTTGTTGTTTCAATTTGATTGTGTAACTTAATTAATTCTCCGCGCATCTGTACACGAAGTTTCGCATCTAAGTTAGATAATGGCTCATCCATTAAGAACACTTTTGCATTACGGACAATTGCTCGTCCTAATGCAACACGTTGACGTTGACCACCTGAGAGTGCTTTTGGTTTACGATCTAAATATGGGGATAAACCTAATATTTCTGCTGCTTGGTTTACTTTTTCTTCAATTTGATCTTTTGGCATTTTACGAAGTTTCAAACCGAACGCCATATTATCATAAACACTCATATGTGGATATAAAGCGTATGATTGGAAAACCATCGCAATGTTTCTGTCTTTAGGTGCTTTATCATTCACCATTTCCTCATCAATGTATAATTCACCGGATGTAATTTCTTCAAGTCCAGCGATCATTCTTAATGTTGTCGACTTGCCACATCCAGAGGGACCTACAAATACGATAAATTCCTTATCTTTAATAGATAAGTTAAAATCAAAAACAGCTTGTACACCATTTGGATATATTTTATTAATATCTTTTAATTGTAATGTTGCCATAAAAACTCCTTATTTAATATATTATAATTATAATTTAATGAATGCGTTTACACAATGTGCAACATGCACAAATAGATTCAAACAAATAAATGGTACATCAAAAATCCATCTTTAAATGATTTCATATCAAAGCCTGTTGCATCATTAAATTTCTCTAAACGCATCATTAATGTATTTCTATGAATGAATAATTCTTTGGAGGCAGTGATCATGTTTTGATTCGATTCAAGATAGGTTTGTATTGTGTGAAGCATATAGCTTTGATCATGATATTTTCCTAAAATAAATATTTTTAGTTGTGGTGTTATATGATTATAATGATGTGTTAAGATCACTTTATTGTCTATAACACCTTTATTCATAATCGGTATTTGGTTAATAAATTGCGTTACCATGTCCACATGTTTAAAAACATATGTCTCATTTACAAAAGGCGATATATAGACGAAAAAGTCTGTTAACAGTTCACTTGCTAAGTCGTTAAATAAAACATGCAAATCTGACACATATGCATCTTCATACGTATACATCATAAAGGATTGATACGGTATTTTATTAACTTTAGAAAATTGTGTTTCCATCAATGCATCCACTAATGACATGTGATGATCTATTTTTTTAAATAAGATATATTTCATGATATTCCTTTATGATATCTTAACATATTTACAATTAAAAAAGCGTATTTGATACGCTTTTTTAATTAACCAATAGACCCTTCCATCTCTAATTTAATGAGTTGGTTAAGTTCAATTGCATATTCCATTGGAAGTTCTTTTGCGAAAGGTTCAATGAAGCCCATCACAATCATTTCTGTTGCTTCTTCCTCTGATAAACCACGGCTCATTAAATAAAAGAGTTGGTCTTCGCTGATTTTAGACACTGTTGCTTCATGCTCTAAAAAGACATCGCTATTTCTTACACTGTTGTAAGGAATCGTATCTGAATAAGACATATCATCTAAAATGATGGTGTCACATTCTACATGTGCTTTAGCGCCTTTTGCTTTTTTACCAAAGTCAACTTTACCACGATAATTAACCTTACCACCACCACGTGAAATGGACTTAGACACGATGGTAGATGTTGTATTAGGTGCAACATGAATCATTTTAGCACCGGTGTCTTGATGTTGATCTTTTCCTGCAAATGCGATTGAAATCGTGGTTCCTTTTGCATAAGGCTCAAGCAAGACACATGAAGGATATTTCATGTTAACATTCGATCCAATATTACCATCAATCCACTCCATATGTCCATTTTCATAGACATAGGCACGCTTTGTTACGAGGTTAATAACATTTGAAGACCAGTTTTGAATCGTTGTATAACGACATGTTGCATCTTTTTTAACTACGATTTCAACAATCGCAGCATGTAAAGAATCTTTGGTATACGTTGGAGCGGTACACCCTTCAACATAATTAACATAAGCGCCTTCTTCAACAATTATTAAAGTACGTTCAAATTGACCCATCTGATCACTATTTATTCTAAAATATGATTGAAGCGGTTTTGGAACATGAACACCTTTAGGCACATAAATAAATGAACCCCCACTCCATACAGCTGTATTGAGTGCTGCATATTTATTGTCATCATAAGGAATCATTTTCCCAAAATATTCTTTCACAAGTTCAGGATATTCTCTTAAAGCGGTATCTGTATCTACATAAATCACCCCAAGATCTTCTAATTCTTTCATCGTGTTATGATAGACAACTTCTGATTCAAATTGTGTTGAAACACCCGCTAAATACTTACGTTCAGCCTCTGGAATACCAAGTTTTTCAAAGGTATCTTTGATTTCTTCAGGAACATCATCCCAAGATGTTTCAGCTCGCTCACTAGATTTAATAAAATACGTAAATTCATCAAAATCAATAAAAGATAAGTTAGGTCCCCAAGTTGGATTAGGGACTGAAGCAAATTGTTGATAAGCTTTTACTCGAATGTCAGTCATCCAAGATGGTTCTTGTTTATATTCTGAAATCTTTCTAACTACTTCTTCACTAATTCCCTTTGGTATTGAGTAAAAAGGTGTTGTTTCTGTTTTAAAGCCAAATTGATAATCACCAACAATAGCATCTATTTTCTTCTTGTTATCGTCCATGTGTTTCCTCCTTAATTGATTGAAGTCCTTTTTCAACAGCTTTCCAAGATAATGTCGCACATTTAATTCTTGCTGGGAATTGACTCACGCCTGAAAATGCGATTGCATCTTTGAATAATATATCTGTATTGTATGGCATCCCTTTTATTAGTTCGTAAAATTCTGAAATAATTTGAATACCTTCTTGAATCGAATGTTTTTCTAAAGCAACCGACATGATACTTGCGCTTGCACAACATATCGAACATCCGCTACCTTCATGAAGAACCTTTTTGATATTACCATTTTCGGTAAATAACTGAATCGTTATTTCATCTCCACATGTTGGATTATTTAAATGAATCATGAGTGCATTTGAATCTGAAATAAGACCTTTATTTCTAGGGTACTTATAATGATCCATAATAACTTGTCGGTATAAATCTTGCATATTACTCCTTAGGTTCTGAAAAACTGATATGTTGCATCTAAAACATCGAGCAATTTATCAATATCACCTGTATCATTGTAAATTTGAAATGATACACGAATAGTTGCGGATGTTTTTAGTCGTTTTTGTAATAATTTTGCACAATGATGCCCTGTTCTAACTGCAATGTTATTTTCTGATAAAAAGGACTGAACATCATGTGCATGCACATCTTGTATATTAAATGTTACAATCCCAATATCACTTTTTGGATTATAGACATTGATATAGGATCTTTCTTTGAGTGCTCCTAATAAATATTGTTGAAGTTTTTTTGAGTGGTTCAATATTGTGTCATGACCAACTTCTAATATGTAATTAAGTGCTGGTGCAAGTCCAATCACCTCTGCAATGGGTGGTGTTCCAGCTTCTAATCTCTCTGGCAAATCCAAGTATGTATGCGTATGTAACTCTACCTCATCCGCCATGCCACCGCCAACCTCAAATGGCACGAGTTGATTTAATACATCATATCTTCCGTATAATACGCCAACACCGGTTGGACCATAACATTTGTGTCCAGAAAACGCTAAAAAGTCACATCCCAAATCTTTGACGTTGATGGATATGTGTGGTGCTGCCTGTGCAGCATCCACAATAACAATTGCACCTATTTCATGTGCTTTTTTTATGATTGGTTTTAAATCTGTAATATACCCCATGACATTAGAAACATAGGTTAATACAATGACTTTTGTACTTGTTGATATTTGGTTGATGACGTTCGTTGTATGAATCCTTAAGTCTTCATCCAAATCTACATATGATAAAGTTGCACCAGTAGCTAATGCAACTCTTTGAAAAGGAAGTATCGATGCGTTATGCTCAAGTTCAGAGCTAAGAATCTCATCGCCTTTTTTAAGTATTTTTTCAAAATGATAGGCAAGCATATTCATGCTTTGAGTGGTTCCTTTTGTAAAGATGATTTCTTCTTTTTTCTCTGCACCAATGTATTTGGCAACAACGTCTCTTGAAGCTTCATATGCATGGGTTGTTTCAATCCCTATTGCATACGCACCACGACTGATATTCGCGCCAGAAGTCTCAAAGTAGTTGACCATGCTTTGAATACTATCATCGATTTTAAGCGATGAAGCTGCAGAATCTAAATAGATGAGTGATGGATTTTTTTCGATTGCCTTAAATTTGTTTTTAAGTACTTGATTCATTATATCCTTTCGTAAATCGTTTGTTCTAATCTTTCCACGAGTGATTGATCGTTGATTTCATCTAAAATAGGTTTAATATAACCTTTAATAATTAATTTCTCAGCTTCTATTTTTGTAAGACCACGACTTTGAAGATAATATAATTGTTGATCTTCTATTTTACCTACAGTTGCACCATGTCCTGCTTTAACGTCATATTCATCAATAAGTAAAATAGGATTGACGTCTACCATAGAAAAATCAGATAAAATAATTCCTTTGAGTGTTTGGAATGCATTTGCTTGTTTCATGCCTTTTTCTATTTTTTCTACACCATTTAATGTTACACGACCATATCCATTAGATATACCTACATTATACATGTCACCATAAGAATACGGTGCATAATGTGTTAAGTGTACATCTATCGTTTGTTGTTGTTGATCATTGGATACGGCAATCGCATTCACCATGGCGCGTGCATTTTGCCCATTTAAATTTACTTTGAGATTTACATCTAATGTTTGTGATAAAAATCCAGAGATCACGTGAACATGCGCATCCTCTGATACATTTACTGTTTGATTAATTGCTATTTTTGTTATTTTTTCTTCTGAAATCAACACATATTTAATATGACTGTTTGGTTGAATATCTAGTGATAAATCTACTTGATTTTGATGATTAGATAGTGGCTCAAATTCAACAATGAAGGTAAGATCACAGTTGGATTCAACATGAAAGTGATTTTGAATATTTTCTGATAACTTTATGTGAATTGGCAATTCTAAAATTGTATTTTTGGGTACCGTGAATGTATGATCTTTTAGCCAAGGTTGATAATTATCTAAAAATTGAATCATTGAGTTGCCTCTTGGTCATCAAAATCAATTCCTAATTCTTCTTTAACCCATTCATATCCTGATTGATCAATTTTTTCAATCAACTCTTGTCCGCCGGTTAATACAATCTTACCATCTATCATAATGTGTACATGGGTTGGTTTAATATAATCCAATATGCGTTGGTAATGTGTAATTAATATCACACCAAACTGATCTTGCTTGATCATTTCTGAAACACTATGTCCAACAATTCTTAATGCATCGACATCCAAACCTGAATCGATTTCATCTAAAATGGCAAATTTAGGTTTCAACATTTTTAATTGTAAAATTTCATTACGTTTTCTTTCTCCACCAGAAAATCCTTCGTTTAAATATCTATGAGCTAAATCTTCACGCATTTTTAAATCTTTGATCGCGCCTTCATATGACATTGCAAAATCGATCAAATTGACATCTTTACCAGTTGTTGCACGCATTGCTTGTCTCATAAAATCACTATTGGTTACACCTGGTACTTCTGCTGGATATTGCATCGCTAAAAATAAACCTGCACGTGCACGCTCATCGACTTCCATCTCAAGTACATTTTCACCATCAAGAGTGACAGTACCTTCTATAACTTCATATTTTGGATTTCCCATAAGAGCACTTGCAAGCGTTGACTTCCCTGTACCATTTGGACCCATAATTGCATGAATCTCTCCAGATTGTACGTTAAGATCAACCCTTTTTAAAATGGCTTTTTCTTCCACATTTACTTGTAAGTTTTTAATCATTAATTCTGCCATGATAGCCTCCTTTTGTTCTCATTAATTATATTATAAAATGGCTATTTTTTAAACATTTATGCTAAGTCTAGACTGTGAAATGACATCTATGTTTAAGTATGGTATGATGTTAATGTAACGTTTATTTAAGGATAATTATGGTCGATAAATCAAAATCAAAACTCATTTTATTAGAGTATACAATACTTACATATTTCATATTGTTTTTCTTAAACTTAATCTATGTCAATATTATGGTTACACGGCCTGATACACTTTATTTATCAGATGTCATGTTGTGGATACATTTGTTTTTTATGATCAGTGGATATATTTACATTAAATATTTCCAAAGACTTAAAGATGTTCAATTTGTTGTATCCATATACCGATATGTATTATTAATGATGTTAATGTTACATATTGTTTATTTTATTAGTGTTTATTTACAATCTTTTTTATTGATAGATGAAACACTCATCATTATTAGAGACAAGATACTAAGAGGTAATCCTGCACTCATATTAGATTTCTCTAATGTTAATTATACGACGTTATCCTATGTCACTGGGTTACTTCAAGGTATTAATTCACCACTCATTTTGCTTTTTCTAACACTTTGGACAACGCGTTTGTATTACACCGCAAATCGTATTCAACAAGTTGAAGAGATTCCTAAAAAATACGATCATTTTTTATTTCCTTTTGCAATCCCTGTTTTTTGGTTTTTGTTAGTTATTTCAAGTTTCTTATCTATTAATTTGTTAACCGTACGCTATGACGCTTTACAATCTCTTGAAATGTTTATTAGTATAATATTCTTTAGTGTCTCTCTCATTGGATTTTTGGTGAGTTATGCTTGGTATAAAAGAAAGAACATGCCATCAAAACCTTCTCAAATGACTGCTTTACATCGGTTTTTAGCATTGTTATTGTTGCCGTTAATCATACTATCTGTATTACTTTTAACGTATCACATACTTACAAGTTTTCAGACATATCGTATATATTCTGTTTCGGTATCCATTGGGATTATTTTAATATTAGGACTTTTACACTTAAGATTAAAAAGACTTGATTAAAAAAACACCGATTAGGTGTTTTTTT
>CAXRJA010000034.1:0-11787 GCA_964230965.1 Acholeplasmataceae bacterium
TGTATTGTTTATGATTGTTGGATATGTTGTTTTATTGTTCATAAAGATGCCAAAAAATCAAAAGGGACCCGTTCATCAAAGTTTTTCACGAAGTAATTTTGCGATGATTGGGGTTTCGCTTGCAGCATTTATTGGGACACAAGAAACGAATGCGTTACTTTCTTTATCAGCAGTACTTATTATACCGTTATCTAACATTATTTCAATTATTGTATTATCAATATTTTATAAGGAAGAGAAAACCTCTTTAAATGTTCTATACATCATTAAAACGTTTTTCAAGAACCCTTTAATTATAGGCGTGATTACAGGTATTTTTTTAGTCATTTTAAAAACGTATTTAGTCTATGAAAATAATGTACCTATCATATTAATTGAAAGAGATGTTCCTTTTTTATATAATGTGATTAGGGCTTTAAGTCTTACCGCGTCTCCGATTGCACTGATTGCTTTAGGGGCACAGTTTGAATTTAAGACTTTAAAAAGAGCAAAACAAGCCATTATTACAAGTGTCATATTCAAAAATCTAATAATTCCTGTAACAATGCTTATCCTAACGCTTTTATTCATCCCATCTAACCCACAGTACAAACTTTTAATTCCAACAATGATCGCACTTTATGCATCACCTGTTGCAGTGTCTAGTGTCGTGATGGTTCAAAGTTTGGGTGGCGATGAAGAAGTTGCTGGTCAGATTGTTGTATGGACTACATTATTGTCATCTTTGACAATATTTGCATCCATTATGACATTTAGAATGCTTGGATATTTATAAAAAAAGGAGAATCATATGCAAAAAGAGTTTACAAGAGAAAAAACACTCAATTTATTGAGTGGTGTGTCGCTTTTAGCTGGAATCATGATTGGATCTGGAATTTTCTTCTTAGGAGGACAAATTTTAGAGCGAATCGGTAATTCATTACCACTATCATTATTAGCTTGGTTTGTCGGTGGTGTGATTACGTTATTTTCAGGATTAACGTATGCTGAATTAGGATCTTTATTTCCTGAAAATGGTGGCTATTATCTTTATTTAAAAGAAGCCTATGGCAAAAAAGTTGCATTTTTATCAGGCACGATGAATTTGGTATTATCTTCTTCAGGAAGTATTGCATTACTTGCTGTATTATTTGCACAAGTGATGTCTAATATTTTTGTTGAATTAGGGACAATGATTAATTTAGTCGCTGTACTTGCAATTGTCGTTCTTACATTAGTAAATTATTTAGGACTAAAAGTAGGTGCCATCACTCAAGTTGTGTTTATGGTTGCAAAACTTATTCCAATTATCATGATTATTGTGATGGGAATTTTAATCGGTGATCAAGGTATTGTCTCAACAAGCACACTAAGTTCTTTATCATTTTTTGAAGTGATCATTGCCTTTGGATTTGCTGTAGTTGGTACGCTTTGGGCATATGAAGGTTGGACGAACTTAAATAGTGTTGCTGGACACATGAAAAACGCAAATAAAGATTTACCTAAAGCCCTTGTTTTTGCGATTGTCGGTGTTTTAGCCATATATGTATTATTTATTTTCTCACTTTACAGATTGGTATCTTATCAAGCATTAACAGAGGCCTACAATGGATGGTTTATTTTTGATGCAGCATATGCATTATTTGGTGATGCTGGACAACTCATCATTATGATTTCAGTTGCAATTTCTGTGTTTGGAGCTCTAAATGGTAGTATTTTAGTGTTCCCTAGAATTTATCAAAAAATGGCAGAAGATGGGTTATTTTTTAAACCTTTTGCATCATTAGATAAACGATTTAATACCCCATTACTCGCGTTAATGATTTCAGCAGTGATGTCTGTCTTGCTTATTGTATTTGGTTTTGATGTAAATGCATTACTCACATTTGTCGTGTTTGCAGGGTTAATATTTAATACACTTATCTTTATTTCTGTATTTTTCTTTAGAAAAACAAAACCACTGGATGAATTTCCAAGATATCAAACATGGGGTTATCCTTATGTTCCAGGACTCGCTATTTTTGGTATGGTGATGCTTTTAATTTCAACATTAGTAGAATCATTCGTGCCATCATTAATCGGATTAGGTGTATTATCAGTTGCCTATTTACTCATCACATTTGTATTTAAAATAGAAAAATAAAAAGAGCCTTTATGGCTCTTTTTTTATGTCAATTTAATGATGGGTTGATCATGATCGATATACATTTCACATGGTGTATGAGGAATGATAACATTAGAAATGATATGGTTTGCAATCAGTGTTTCAATATGTCTTTGGATAAAGCGTTTGAGCGGTCTGGCACCATATTCTTCTTGATAACCGTGTTTGATGACATATTTTACAACTTGATCGTCAAATGTGATAAGAATATGTTGATTTGAAAGTCGTTTAGATAAATCAAGAAGTAATTTTTTAGCGATATCCATTTGTATCTTCAAATTAAGTGGATTAAATATCATGAGTTCATCTAAACGATTAATAAATTCTGGCTTAAAGGATTGTTTTACAAGTTTCATGACTTTATCTACAGCATCTTCATCATGTGATAATAAGAATTCACTACCAATATTTGAAGTTAAAATAATGATGGTATTTTTAAAATCAATGGTACGGCCTTGATTGTCAGTAAGTCTGCCATCATCCAGTATTTGAAGTAACATGTTAAAAACATCGTGATGTGCTTTTTCTATTTCATCAAACAACAAGAGTGAATAAGGTCTTCGTCTTACAGCTTCTGTGAGTTGCCCTCCCTCATCATAACGGACATATCCTGGAGGTGAACCGATCAGTTTAGAGACGCTATGAGCCTCCATATATTCACTCATATCAAAACGAATCATATGATTCTCACTATCAAATAGTGCCTCTGATAATGCACGAGCGACCTCAGTTTTCCCAACACCTGTTGGTCCTAAAAATAAGAAGGAACCAATCGGACGATTAGCATCTTTAATGCCAGCACGTTGTCTTATTATGGCATCTGAAACAAGTTTTAATACATGATCTTGACCAATAATGCGTTCTTTAAGGGTGTTTTCAAGGTGTAAGAGTTTCTCTTTGTCACCACTCATAAGTTTTTTAACAGGAATATGTGTCCATTTAGAGACGATATCTGCAATGGATTCTTCAGTGACAACTTCTGAGAGAAGTTCATGGTTTGAAGTAGAGGTACTTAATGTTTCAATTTCTTTTTCTAATGTTGGAATTTTTTGATATTGTAGTTCAGCAGCTCGTTGATAATCTGAGTCATTGAATGCTTGTTGAAGTTCGTTTTTATAGTTTTCAAGTGTTTTCTTTTGATCTTTAATATGTTGGAGTGCTTGTTTTTCTTCTTGCCATTTATCTTTGAGAGCTTTTTCTTGTGTTTTGAGTGTTTCAATTTCAAATTCTAATTCTTGATAACGTGATTTTGAAACACTATCGGATTCTTTTTTAAGTGCCTGACGTTCAATTTCTAATTGCATCAGTTTTCTTGTGACACTGTCTAATTCTATAGGCATGGAGTCTATTTCCATACGAATTGATGCACACGCTTCGTCAATGAGATCAATCGCTTTGTCAGGTAAGAAACGATCCGTGATATAACGAGTAGACAATGATGCAGCAGCAATAATTGCTGGATCACTAATTGAGACACCGTGGTGTGCTTCAAATCTAGACTTTAAACCTCTTAAAATACTAACGGTATCGGATTCTGTTGGTTCAGTTACAAGTACTTTTTGAAACCTGCGCTCAAGTGCTGTATCTTTTTCAATATATAATCGATATTCTTTTAAAGTCGTCGCACCGACACAGTGAAGTTCTCCTCTTGCGAGCATCGGTTTTAACATGTTAGAGGCATCCATGGCACCATCTGTTCTTCCAGCACCGACAATTGCATGAATCTCATCAATAAAAAGAATAATGTCACCATCAGAATCTTTCACGCGTTTTAAAATCGCTTTTAAGCGCTCTTCAAATTCACCTCTAAATTTTGCACCTGCGATAAGTGCGGCTAAATCTAACTCATAAATTGTTTTATTTTGAAGTGCAAGTGGAACATCTTTATCAACAATACGTTTTGCTAGTCCTTCAACGATAGCGGTTTTACCGACACCGGGTTCACCAATAAGCACAGGGTTATTTTTTGTTTTTCTTGATAGTATTTTAATGACCCGTCTTATTTCATCATCTCTCCCAATGACAGGATCTATCCGTCCTTTTTTGACTTCATCTACTAAGTTACGACCAAATTTTTCTAATAATTTAGGATCTTTATCATAGTTTTCCATCATATTCATTTGCATAAGAAAACCTCCCTTGGCAGTCTTTGATATTAATTGCCAATATAAATATATCATAAACAAATTAGCACTGTCAATAGATAAGTGCTAATTTAGAAGATTGTGGGATTTTCATTGACTATTTTTAGCCTTTACGTTATAATCATTAGTGCTGTAATGGCCCTGTAGCCAAGTGGTAAGGCATGGCACTGCAACTGCCTGATCGTCGGTTCAAATCCGGTCGGGGCCTCCATATTTTAGATTAAAAAAAGGATGCGATCATCCTTTTTTTTCTTTTATGAAATTGAGAAAATCTGGAAAAACTTGCATCCATTGTCTTTCGTTATGTTTTCCATCAACAATATTAAATGAAAGATGTTTTACAAGTTTTTGTTTCAGTGTTTCATAGACATGTTTGGAATTATTGATGTAGATTTGTGGAAATTCTTTAACATCTGAAGATGACGTTTCGTCATTTCCAACAGTGATAAAAAAGGACGTTTCGGTATTTATTTTCGATGCATTTAAATCTGATAAAAATTGTTTTTCATTGAACCATGAAGCAATCGATAAACATCCGATACCTTTAAATAATGATGGATACCTCATGGCTGCAAACATTGAAATGTATGCACCCATTGAAGAACCAGCCATATAGTAGTTACTTGATGTAATATACATGGATCTAATTTTAGGTAACAATGTTTTCGCGATGAAATCAATATAGATAAATCCTTTACCCCCAAGACCTTGAATAAATCGATCTTTGAATTCAATATTTGTTTCATAAGGACTATATTCATTCAATCTTTCAGTTGGTGAATTATCAATACCTACAATCAGCATATGATGTGTATTTGTAAGCTTTAATCCCTCAATCACACGCCAAGAAACTTCATGATAACTCATCTCATCATCAAAAATATTTTGAGCATCATGCATAAATATTACATCACAAGGATGATCTTTTGTGCAGTTACCAGGATCATAAACGCGTATGGTGCGTAATGAATTTGTTGTTGGTATTAAGATATCAAAAGTTTCAATCATATCAACCTCAATCATATTTTAACATAGATAAAAGTGTAAAAAAAAGGTATAATATGAATGGAGAATTATGGGAACATTAATAAATGCTGCCGCAATTATCATTGCGTCTTTCGTGGGCTTGATATTTAAATCAAAACTACATGTAGACTACACAAAACAGCTGAAGATTGTTATGGGTCTTGTTTTGCTTTTAATGGGCATTGGATGGTTTATGAGTGACTTTATTTATATTGAGAGCAATATACTTCAAACGCAACATGAACTAATCATTTTAATTTCAATCATTTTAGGAACAGCTTTAGGGTCATTTTTAAAACTTGATGAGAGATTTCGAGCACTAATAAAAAACATTGAATCAAAATATCAATTACCACCAATGGCTGAAGGGTTTATCACTTCAAGTTTGATATTTTGTATTGGTGCGATTGCAATTCTTGGTGTGTTTCAAGATGTCATCGAAGGAAATTTAACACTTCTATATATTAAATCTATTTTGGATTTTATCACTGCGATCATCTTAGCATCCACTTTAGGTATAGGTGTGTTGTTTTCCTTTATTTCTGTATTACTTTATCAAGGTTTAATTATGCTTATTGCAATCACGTTTGCACCTGTTTTACCGGTAGAATTAATGACCTATTTAAGTTTGGTAGGAAATGTTTTAATCGTTGCTTTAGCCATTGATTTTTTAGAAATTAAGTCATTAAAAGTATTAAATATGCTACCCTCACTGATGATTCCAATTCTTTATGTGGTGATGGTATGAGAAGACTTACAATTGGTTTTTTTATTGATACTTTTTATCCAATGTTAGATGGTGTTGTAAAAGTAACTGATCATCAAGCAAGGATGTTAGCAAAAGATCATGATGTCTATGTGTTTGCACCTAAAGCAAAAGACGCATCTTACGTAGATGATTTTCCATATCACGTAAAACGTGTCTTAAATGTGTATGTCCCTACAACAGACTATCAACTTGCAATACCACCACTCGATAGAAAATTAAATAAAGAACTTAAATTCATTACATTTGATATTATTCATATTCAATCACCTTTCTCAATGGGAGAATTAGGTATTAAAATTGCACAAAAACAAGGCATTCCTGTTGTTGGAACACTACACTCACAATATGAAAAAGACTTTTATGATCGTACCAAATCAAAGACATTTACAAAAGTGATGCTTAAAGATATCATGATGAGACTGAACAAGTGTGATGTCACGATGACAATGAATGAAGGGTCAAAAGCATTATTTATGCGATACGGACTCACTAAAGAACCTGTTATTATACCAAACGCAACAGATATGTTGCCTTCTAAAGAAGACGATGTCAAAGCGATAAAAAAGAAATATGACATGAAAAATGTTTTTAATATGATTTTTGTTGGTCGCATAGATAAAATAAAAAATATTGATTTTATCATTGACGTCATTTATACAATGTATCAACAAAATCAAGAATTTATGATGTATTTTATTGGTAAAGGCGCGCATGAATCAATGTTTAAAAAACGTGTAGAAGAACTTAAATTGAAGGATGTAATAACATTTGTTGGTCCAATCTATGATCGTATAGAACTCTCAGCAATGTATGCTGCTTGTGATCTACTTTTGTTTCCTTCAGCATATGATACAAATGGACTTGTTCAAATTGAAGCAGCAAGTCAAGAGACACCAGGTATTTATTTAAAAGATACATTAGCAGCATCAAGCATTGTTGATCATTATAATGGATATATTTGTGGAGATCATGTAGAGCATTTCGCAAATAAAATTCTTGATATCAAGACAGATAAATCCAAACACAAACGTATATCAAAACAAGCAAAAGAATCATTATATATAACATGGGAAACTGTCAGTAAGAAATTACTAGAGGTTTATATGAAGGTCTTAAAGGAATCTTAAGCATGAATAAAAAATTATTGAAAGATAAACTGACCCAACTACAATTTCATATCACACAAGAAAATGGTACAGAACCACCATTTAGAAATGAATTTCATGATTTTAAAGGAAAAGGTCTATATGTAGATATCGTCTCAGGAGAACCTTTGTTTTCATCTTTGGATAAGTATGATAGTGGATGTGGATGGCCAAGCTTTACAAAACCAATTGCTCAAATCATTGAAAAAATAGATTTGTCTCATGGAATGATGCGTACAGAAGTTAGAAGCAAAGAAGCAGATAGTCATTTGGGTCATGTCTTTACAGATGGGCCAAAAGACAAAGGTGGTTTAAGATACTGCATCAATTCAGCAAGTTTACGATTTATTCCGTATGAAACACTTGAAGATGAGGGATACGGGTCATATATACCTTTATTTGATGCCGAATGAAATATCGTATTGATTCAGACTTAAAACCATTATTGCCATTTAAATTTAAAAAACATTCAACCTTAACAAGACACTTAATGAATGCTTTCTTTAAAGCATCTTTTGAACTTACAAAACCTAAATCACCTTTTAATAGAAAGCATCTCACCATACAATCACGTGATCGTGAAAAGATCACATGTTATCATTATTATAAAGATCATTATGAACATAAAAACATGCTGATTTATTTACATGGTGGTGGATTTCAAACTGAGGGTTCATCTTTTCATCAAAACATGATTTTAAAATTTGCTAAACGTGCAAATCTTCAAATACTATACGTAAAATATAGATTACTACCCAAGTATCGATATCCTAAAGCATTCGAGGATGTTGTTGCTGCATATCAATATCTTATGACACAAACTGAAACATTTAAGTTTCCTTCACTTTTTGTGGGAGGTGATTCTGCAGGTGGTAATCTTGCATTTGCACTTGCACTTTATGATAGAGATCAAGGCCATCATCTCATACATAAAACGATGTTAATCTGCCCAGTACTCACAAAACATACTCATTTTTTATCTCATAATATGTATCAACTTACGCCTATGTGGAATCAACATCTAAACCAAGATATGTGGCAACAATATTTAGCGACATCAGAAGATGATATATATGCTTCATTATTAGAAAAAGATGTAAACGATTTAAGTGCTATATATATTGAAACTGCAGAGTTTGATCCTCTAAGAGATGAAGGCATTGCACTAGAGAAAAAACTTAAACAAGCAAATATAAAAGTGATTGCACATCATACAAAAAAGACAGTGCATGGATATGACGCATTACCACATGCAACAATTACAAAAGCGATGATGCAACAACGCATACATTTTTTAAAAGGAGAATCATGACATATTTAAAATGGATGATTGGTTTACTTCTTATGTTAGGACTCGGTTCTTGTCAAGAAGAAATCAATGAGGGTCGATTGATCGTTCCTGCAACAATTACATTTGATGAGGATCTTATTCACTATACAGATGAAGACATACCTTCGTTAAAAGAAGGTGTCATCGTTTCACATAATTATTATGAGAATTTAGAAGATTTATTAATTATTGATAGTTCCAGAGTGAATTGGGATACACAAGGTATTTATCAAATAAACTATTACGTGACTACTCCTTTTCAAGTAACCACTAAAGCGGTCAGAGATGTCACAGTATTAGAAGGTAGAGAAGAAGCACTTAAAATATATCCTGCGATTATTGGATTAAAAGACATGACTTATTATATTGGTGATGACATACCAAACTATTTAGAAGATATTGTCGCATTTGATTTAAACGATGGATATATCACCGATCAACTCATCATAGATGATACATCTGTAGATTATGATACGGTAGGGACATATCAAGTGAGATATTCTGTGATGAATTCTCAAACATTGATTACAACAGAAACAATTACAATCACTGTCCTTCAACCTGTGATTTCAAGTGATACTGAACTTCATGTCTTATATATTAATGATACTCACGGCGCCATTCTTGAAGATGGGAATCAAATGGGACTTGTTAATATTGCAAGTTATGTTGATTATGTAGAAAGTCATGAGGATCATGTCCTTTTTATTTCTGGTGGTGATTTACTACAAGGAAGTTTATTGTCAAATTATTTTTATGGTGCACCCATTATTGAGGCACTGAATTTCATGAATCACGAAGCATTTACATTAGGTAATCATGAGTTTGATTGGGGCTTAGATATTATTTTAGATTACTTTACTGGGAACCATGACATACAAGCTAATTATCCTTTACTTGCTGCCAATGTATTTTATTCAAATACTGAAACACAACCAGAGGGTATTCAACCTTACACGATTGTAACAAGAGGCGATCTTAGAATCGGTATTATCGGCACCATTGGGTATGGATTAGAATCAAGTATTGCAACGTCAAGAGTCACTGGTTATGAATTTAGAGACCCAGTCACATACGTATCTTACTATGCAAACTATTTAAGAACTAATGAAGATATTGATCTTGTATTCGCCATTGATCATGGAGCACGATCAGACACCAATCAAGGCATAGGAAATCTTACGGGATCTTCAAGAGTAGATGCGATGTTTAATGGACATACGCATCAAAATAGTTTGACATTTATTTCTCGTGACGGATTAGATATGCCTGTGATGCAGTCTGCAGCATATGGTCAAGTTGTAGGGCATCTCACATTAGATATTTCTAGAAATGGGTTAGAAAATTATCAAGCACAAAATTTAGGATTCAATCAAATGCCGAATAATATGACCATCAACCTAGAGATAGAAGCACTCATAGAAGCTTATTATGATGAGGTTGAGCCACTAATTACAAATGTTATTTTGCCAAGCTCAAGCTATTATTCTAGAAATGATTTAACGCAATATATGGCAAAACTCATGGCGTTAAAAACTAATGCTGTTGTTGGTATTCATAATGGCGGTGGTACGAGAATGGATTTATCTTATAACGAGGGTATTACAGTTGCGAAACTGTATGAAATATTTCCTTTCGATAATCGTATAAAAACGGTTTATTTAAAAGGATCAGTGATTCAAGCTTTAATCAATTCTTTTTCATCTTCTGAAGTATTTATTTTAAATAATATGACCTTTGATGACGATGAAGACTATTTAGTTGCAACAAATGATTATTTATTTGATAAAGAGACGCTTCCATTTTTAAGTGGAACCGGTATGATGGACACAGGATTGTATATTCGTGATATCTTTTTAAGTGTAGTAGAAACACAAGCAGAAACTTATTCAAGCTTTTCTATGATACATGACGTTGTGTTTCCCTTAGGAGCATGGCTAACAATTTTAGATTTAAGGAGATATGATGGTACCTTCCTTTGAAAAACGTGTAAGAGCCTTTGCGATTGACACAAGTGGTGTTGCACTTGTAGGGATCCTCGCAATTGGTGTCTCACCACAATCAGAAACTTTATCTTATGTGATCTTTTTAGCAGCCGCCTTTTTCTTTTATTTATTTCCATATTTTAAAAATACAGGCCAAACGCTTGGGAAAAGAGTTCAAAAAATAAAAGTGGTGATGAAAGATGGCTCAAAAGCACCTGTTTGGTTGTTACTTTTTAGAGATACAACGAAAGTGCTTGCAAGTGTATTATCTGCAGGTATATATTTAATGGTATGTATGTTTTTTATGAGCAGTCACACATCTCGTACGATTCATGATTATATCTTTCAAACTAAAATGATCGATTTAGAAAAAAGACAAGGAAAAGACGATGTTTTAGGTCGTTCATCCTTGCTCAAAGATAGAGGATTATAAAATGAAAAAAATCTTATTACTTTTATTAATTATTTCTGCAACACTTGCTTTACATGCATGTCAAAATAAGACATTTCCAACATCAATTGAACTATTAGATGTCAATACTAATATTGATAATTATTACCAAATATTCATTCGTTCGTTTGCAGATAGTAATCATGATGGTATTGGAGATCTAAAAGGGATTGAAAATAATCTTGACTATTTAGAAACATTAGGTGTCACAGCATTATGGCTCTCACCATTTCATCCTTCCAATACATATCATGGATATGCAGTGACCGATTATTATGATGTGCATGAAGATTTTGGTACATTAGAAGATTTACAAAGTTTAATTGATGCTGCAAAATCAAGAAACATGGATATCATGATGGATCTTGTGATCAATCACTCAAGTGATCAACATCCTTGGTATGTCGACGCTAGAAATAATATGGAGAGTCCGTACAGAGACTATTATTTTTGGGATGCACCGAATGTTGCATATCAATCGTTTGTTGGTGGACTTGTAGATTTTGATCCGACATCAGAAGCTTTTAAAGCAGAAGTGAAAAATATGCTTCAATTTTATGGAGACATGGGAATTTTAAAGTTTCGATTAGATGCAGCAAAACACTTTTTTGATAAACCTGGTTTAACAGCGATTGATACCAATGCAGGATTGTATATATTGGAGTTTAAAGCATTCTTACAATCTGAATTTGGGGATGATGCGCATATTGTGTCAGAGGTATACGATGAATCTAACTACATAAGATATCCAAATTATGTGATTGGAACTGGATCTGTATTTAATTTTTATGGTA
>CAXRJA010000035.1:0-7447 GCA_964230965.1 Acholeplasmataceae bacterium
AACATAAAACTGCTTGGACAATGTTTGCCATTATGTTTTTCTTATTAAATCTTCAACAATTCTCTTTTATTGCTTCACAAATACTCATATTTATATTTGTAACTCTCACGATTTTATCTGGCTTTGAATATATAAACCATCATAAATGGTTATTTAAGAATAGTTTTAAGTAAGATTCATAAAATTTAGTAATATTAATTAAGGAGTTCATCAATGGATAAAGATAAACGTAGTCAAGCATTAGATCAAGCATTAAAAAGTATCGAAAAACAATATGGAAAAGGCGCAATTATGCGTTTAGGAGATGAACCTGATCGTAAAGTAGAAGCATCACCTACTGGTTCATTAAATTTAGATATTGCTTTAGGTGTCGGTGGATATCCTAAAGGTCGAATCATAGAAATTTATGGTCCAGAGTCCTCTGGTAAAACGACTCTCGCATTGCATGCGATAGCATCATCTCAAAAAATAGGTGGACAAGTTGCTTTTATTGATGCCGAACATGCTTTGGATGCACAATATGCAAAAAGATTAGGTGTTGACATTGATAATTTACTATTATCTCAACCAGATACTGGCGAACAAGCATTAGAAATTGCTGAAGCTTTAGTTAGAAGTGGATCAATTGATATGATTGTTGTCGATTCTGTTGCAGCCCTTGTCCCAGAAGCAGAAATCAATGGCGATATGGGAGATTCACATGTTGGGTTACAAGCAAGATTAATGAGTCAAGCCATGAGAAAACTTTCAGGTATTATATCTAAAACACATACCACCGCAATCTTTATCAATCAAATCCGTGAAAAAGTAGGTATCATGTTTGGGAATCCTGAAACAACGCCAGGAGGACGTGCATTAAAATTTTATTCAAGTGTAAGACTTGAAATAAGACGTTCAGAGGCTTTAAAAAATGGTACGAATTTCATTGGAAATAAAGCCAGAATTAAAGTTGTTAAAAACAAAGTAGCTCCACCATTTAAAGAAGCCTTAGTAGATATTATTTTTGGTGAAGGTATTTCAAAATATGGTGAAGTTCTTGATTTAGCAACCGATCTAGAACTTGTACAAAAATCCGGTGCATGGTATGCTTACAACAATGAAAAAATTGGACAGGGAAGAGATAATGCTAAGAAATATCTAGAAGATCATTTAGATATTTATACGTTATTAGAGAAAAAGATATTAGAACACTATCAAATTTCATATGAATAAAAAAAGACCAATGTTAATTTAATAACATTGGTCTTTGTTAATTTACTCTATCAGGATTATCATCGTTAAGCGGAATGCGTATATATTCTGTTACTTGGACTGGATTCACTTGATCAATGAGCATTTCGTTATAGGTGATCTTTAAATATAATATCGGATCATTGACATTGACAAATAGAATAGGATTGATCGGATAAGAAACATTATGTGTGATTGTAAAAACACTCTGACTACTCGTTGTTCCAAATGGAAATATGACTTTTGGTGATGAAATATTTCTAATATTTGAATACAAAGGTTGTAATACAGCGGTAACTGTTACATCATTGATATCTTTGTTATTTTCAACATCATAAGTGATTCTAAAACTTAAACTTCCACCTTCTAAATTACCTTCAATTGTTTCAGTTGGTTTTGTAAGTGTCAACCAATCCACATATAAAGTGATATCTTCAAGTTCATCAAGCGATTTAAAATTTCTAATATACGCACTTTCTTCGGTGATCTCTTTATCAAAGGTCACACGTGTAGACTGAACATAGGGACTCACATATCCTATGACGATTAGCAAGACTGGAACTAAAATGATAAATAGGGATAGTGCAAGTTTCGTGCGATATGTATGCAACCATAGTAAGAAGCTTTTTTTTGTATTTGATCGTGTTGTTTTTTTTGGCATGATATCACTCCAATTTACAAGATTTCTAGTATATTATACATGATATTTTAGAATCTTTAAAATATATCAAACAAAGATTGAAAACAATGAGATAAACATGTATAATAATATTATATTTTAATTTAAATTTTTAAAAATGGAGGAAATTATGATTGATACAATCGTATTTATAATCTCCATTTTGCTAACGTTAATTTTAAGCTTAATTCTTGGATATTTCATTCGTGTTTGGCATCATGAAAAAAGTATTCAAGCTTCGAAAAAATTAGCTGAACAAATTGTTGAAGATGGTAAGAGAGAAGCTACTAAAAACAAAAAAGAAAGTATTTTAGAAGCAAAACAAGAAATTTTTTCATTACGTAAAGAATTTGATAATGATATGAAAGAGCGTCGTCAAGTTGTGATTCAACTTGAAAATAAAGTCACGCAAAGAGAAGATGCACTCAATAATCGTTCTATCTATTTAGATAAACGTGAAGAATCAATATCAAATAAAGAACAAAAAATTGAAGAACGTAAAGAGCAACTTGAACAATTAAATAGCAAAATGGAAATTGCGCTTAAAGAACAAGATTCTAAACTTCAAGAAATTTCAAATTTATCGATAGATCAGGCACGCGATATTATTATGAAACGCGTAGAAGATAGTATGTCTGATGAAATTTCAAACTACATTCGTGAAGAAGAAGATAAAGCGAAAATTGAAGTTCAAAATAGAGCGAAACTATTAATGGCAAATGCCATGCAAAAATATGCCAGTGAAACTACTTCAGAACGAACAGTTACCGTGGTAGATATACCAAATGATGATATGAAAGGTCGTATCATTGGTAGAGAAGGTCGAAACATTCGAACACTTGAAGCATTAACAGGTGTAGATTTAATTATTGATGACACACCAAATGCAGTTGTTTTGAGTGGGTTTGATCCTGTAAGAAGAGAAATTGCTAAACGTGCGCTCATATCATTAGTGTCTGATGGACGCATCCATCCTGGACGCATTGAAGAAGTTGTTGAGAGAGCTAGACAAGAAGTGGATATGTTTATTCGTGAAGCAGGTGAAGAGGCTATTTTCCAAACAGGAATTGGTCGTATTCATCCTGATCTTGTCAAACTTATTGGACGTTTATCATTTAGAACAAGTTATGGACAAAACGTACTAAAACACTCAATTGAAGTTGCCTTCTTAGCAGGTAAACTTGCTGCTGAGTTACATGAAGATGAAATATTGGCAAGACGTGCTGGTTTATTACATGATATCGGTAAAGCTGTTGACCATGAGATTGAAGGTGGTCACGTTGAAATCGGTGTGAATTTAGTGAGTAAATATAAAGAACCTGCTGTCGTTATTGATGGTATTGCATCACACCATGGAGATAAAGAGCCTAAAAGTGTCATTGCTGTATTAGTAGCAGCTGCAGATGCACTATCTGCTGCAAGACCTGGTGCTAGAAGTGAATCCATGGAAAATTACATGAAACGACTTGAGCAACTAGAAACCATATCCAATGGTATCGAGGGCGTTAAAAAATCATATGCAATTCAAGCTGGTCGTGAAGTGAGAGTGATTGTTGAACCAGAGAAAATCGATGATTTAGCTATTATCAAAGTAGCACGTAGCATCAAGGATCAAATTGAAAACAATATGACCTATCCTGGTACGATAAAAGTAACAGTCATAAGAGAAACAAGAGCATCAGATGTTGCAAAATAAAAGAGGCAAATGCCTCTTTTATCATAAGGAGATTAGATGAAAATTCTTATTATTGGTGATGTATATGGTAAATCAGGTTTAAAAGCAATTGATCAGTTTTTACCTGAATTAAAAGCTCAATATCAACCTCATTTTATCATTGTAAATGCTGAAAATGCTGCGAATGGTAGAGGTATAACACATGCCATTTATAAAACGTTCATGTCTCATGGTATACATATACTAACTATGGGAAACCACGTATTTGCAAACAAAGAATTAGAAACATTTATAGAGGATGCAAATATTGTGCGTCCGATCAATTATTTACAAGCACCAGGAAAAGGATATCGAATCATACATTTTAATCAACAAAAAATATTAGTGATCAATGCATTAGGTCAAGCGTTTATGAATCAACATGTTCAAAGTCCATTTTTAACAGTTATGGAAACGCTCAATAATGTGGAACATGATTTATCAATTTTAGATATTCATGCTGAGGCAACAAGTGAAAAAGTTGCGCTTGGACATTTTTTGGATGGCAAAATTGATATCGTTTTTGGAACACATACGCATGTACAAACAAATGATAGCAGGATTTTGCCAAATGGTACGTTTTACTTAACTGATGTTGGAATGACAGGACCATTAAATGGAGTGATTGGTGTCAAAAAAGACATTGTGATTGATCGATTCATTAATGGATACTCAACACCAAATGCAGTGGATGAGGGACCTATTCAATTGAATGCTTGGTTTATTGATACATTACAAAAAACGCATACGCTCATTCATTTGGAGCATGATGAAAATAAATAAGTTTGATTTTGCTATAATAAAATAAAGGATAAGTTATGGATATAGACGTTTCAAAATATTTTAAACCTAATTTAAATGAAGCGAGAAAACGCTCTCGAAAAGATGTTCCACATGGTCAATTTCATTTAGATGAACAATTAAAAACCATTGGTCACGGAAAAAAATACTTAATCGATACATATGGATGTCAAGCAAATGAAGCTGATGGTGAAACGATGGCTGGGATTTTATCTTTGATGGGATTTGAAAAAACAACGCAAGAAAAAGATGCCTCTGTAATCATCATTAATACATGTGCGATTAGAGAAAATGCAGAAAATCGCGTTTGGGGAGAATTAGGAAGACTTAAAGCACTCAAACGTGAAAATCCAGATCTCATACTTGGTGTCTCAGGATGTATGGCTCAAGAAGAAAATGTCGTCAATCGTATTCTTAAAAAGTTTCAACACGTGGATTTAGTGTTTGGAACGCATAATATTGATCAATTACCACAATATATTCAAACAGCGATGTTTTCTAAAGAACGCGTCATCGAGGTTTTTTCTCAAGAAGGCAATATTGTAGAGAATTTACCTAAAAATAGAAATCACACCAAAAAGGCATGGGTCAACATCATGTTTGGCTGTGATGAATTTTGTACATACTGTATCGTACCTTATACGAGAGGTAAAGAGCGTTCACGTTTAAAAGAGGATATCATTGAAGAACTTAAAGAGTTAAAAGCATTAGGTTATTTAGAAGTTACTTTACTTGGACAAAATGTAAACGCATATGGAAAAGATTTCAAAGCCTATGATTATACTTTTGGAGATTTACTTAGAGACTTAGATACCATAGGGATACCACGTATTCGTTTTACAACAAGTCATCCTCATGATTTAGATTTGAAAACCATGGAAGCGATCAGAGATTGTGACTCAATAATGCCTTTTTTCCATTTGCCAGTGCAATCAGGGTCATCTTCAGTACTTAAAAAAATGAATAGACATTATACGAAAGAATCGTATTTAGAAAAACTCAAACAGTTAAGAGAGATTGTTCCTGGGATTTCTGTAACAACCGATATTATCGTTGGATTTCCTGGTGAAACAGATGAAGATTTCTTAGACACTTTAGATCTAGTTGAAAAAGCTAAATTCGAAGGAGCTTTTACATTTATATATTCACCAAGAGAAGGTACACCAGCCGCAAAATTTAAAGATGATTTAGATCCACAAGTAAAAAAAGAGCGTCTTTATAAACTAAATGAACTTGTTAATCAAGGATATTTAGAAGGTAATCTAAGATTTCAAGATAAAGTGGTAGAAGTTTTAGTAGATGGACCGTCTAAAAATAATCCAGAAATACTTGCTGGTTATACGCCTCATCAAAAACTCGTGAATTTTAAATCACCTAAGACATTTATAGGAAAAATTGTCAAAGTAAAAATTCATGAGGTGAAAACTTGGTACATGATGGGTGAAATCGTTCGATAAAATAGAATGGTTCTCATCAAAAAATGTACAAATATTGAGCATGAATTTACGAACAGATGTTGATAATATTAATCGTTTCATGTATCATGATATTAGTTATTTTAAGGAGATATTTACATGATAAAATTAGAGCTAAATTCAATCATTTCGATAGAAAATAAATCTTATACTGTCGAATCACTTATTAAAGATCTAAGAACATTAGCTCCTGAGCAATATGTAGCGGTATTTAGTGTTGCAAATATAAAATTACCAATTCAATTAAGAATGGAAGTAATCAGAAATTTAACTGAACCATTTGTTAAGAAGTCACATGAAATAATGGGTGCAATTAATGAAGATTTTATCAATCGTTTGAAATGGTTTTATCAATACTCAGATTTTCAATATGTAAATCTATTATCATATTATGAAAATGAAAATATAGTTCAAACATATATTGACAGGCTACTAGTCTCAATCTTTGAGTATTTAGTGAATATAAAAAGAGAATCTGTCATTGAATTGCTAATCCAAGCAAATAGAAACCAATCGACAAAATATGATTTTAAAAACATTAAAAACATGAACAATATCATAAATAGAATATTCTTTGATAAAGATCAAGAAGTCGATGGATTATCACTCGATCAAATTAGACCAGTTTTATTTAAAGGAACAACACTCAAAGAACTTAGAGAGTTTGGAGAAAAATATGGAGTTGATGTCCCAAGAAGATTAAAAAAACAACAAATTCTTGATATACTTTATTCTGAATTATCTTCACGTGATTTTTTAACTGATTTCTTGAAAGATGAATTAAAAAGCAAAAGCATTGTTATGATTCAAAGATATGCAAAAAATCACGGGATTGAATTATCTACTGAACTTAAAAAAGAACAAATAATTGAATATATTTTGCAATTTTCAAATCATTCAAAAGCATTTTACTCACCACCTAATTCTAATATTTATGATGTTGAGATAGATTCACCTTTTGAAGTTGAATCTGAGTCAATGATGACAAAACCGGCCGTTGATAATCACCAATATGAAAAGCAGACATCACCTAATTCTAATATAGAATTAGAGATGCAGTTACTAAGAGAAGAAATCGAACGGCTCAAAAGACAAAATATCAATCAAACACCAAAAGCTGAAGTAGAACAAACAGAAGCAAGCGCTCAGATGGCACCTGATATAGAAACAGTAACAGAAGTTCCGACTGAAGTTGAAGCGGCATCAGAAACAACAGAACCTCCAGTCATGCCAGTAGAAGACATGCAAAAATTAGAAGCAGCACCAAAAGCTGAAGTAGAACAAACAGACGCAAGCGCTCAGATGGCACCTGATATAGAAGCAGTAACAGAAGTTCCGACTGAAGTTGAAGCTGCACCAGAGACAACAGAACCTCCAGTCATGCCAGTAGAAGACATGCAAAAATTAGAAGAAGCACCAAAAGATGAAGTAGAACAAACAGACGCAAGTGCTCAGATGGCACCTGATATAGAAGCAGTAACAGAAGTTCCGACTGAAGTTGAAGCTGCACCAGAGACAACAGAACCTCCAGTCATGCCAGTAGAAGAC